>NZ_BCUZ01000061.1 GCF_001591485.1 Neobacillus fumarioli NBRC 102428
ACACTACCCCAGTTTGTCATAGCCTTTTTCTTTTACAGGAACTTTCTTTTTTCAACAAAAACCTTTTATTTTGAAATAAAAAATAGAAGTGACTCGAAATTTGTTTCATGTGAAACATAAATAGTTTTCGAAAGCTCCCTTGTGTATGGATAATTTTAGCCAACTCACCAAATGGCAAGCCAGATGAAGCGTAGTTGCAATTATGCCGGTAGGGATGCTTTCCTATCGTAAGAAAAGCGCAAGCGCCTTGGTCAGCTCTGACAGGTAAATGTTCTTTCTTTTCTTTCAAAGCAAAAGCGCCTTTAAGAGGCGCTTCTATTTAGGCTTTATTTCACTTTTGCTCCGTTTGGCAATGACGAATCAACGCTCGCAATGGAGAGCTGGCCATCTTTTGATCCAGCCAAAATCATCCCTTGAGATAACTCGCCACGTAACTTCACCGGTTTAAGATTAGTAATACAAATAACTTTCCGGCCGATTAATTCCTCCGGTTTGTAATATTGGGCAATTCCGGAAACAACCTGGCGTTTTTCATATCCAAGGTCGAGCTGCAGTTTTAACAGTTTATCAGCCTTTTTAACTGGTTCACATTCAATAACCTCTGCCACACGCAAATCAATCTTTAGAAAATCATCAATAGATATTTCTGCTAGTTCTTCTTGCTTCTCCTCTTTCTTTTCTTCCACAGCCTGTGCACTTCCTTGCATTTTCGTTTTAATATATTCTACTTCATCGGCAATTTCGAGCCGCGGGAACAACGGGGCACCTTTTTCTACTTTTGTGCCGCTAGGAATCATGCCAAATGTTTCAAGGCTTTCCCATGTTTTCAGGCGCTCATCCTGAATACCTAATTGTGTAAAGATCCCATCAGGTGTCCGGGTCAAAAACGGCTTTAAAAGAATTGCGATTCTCCGCAATGATTCGGCTAAATGCACCATGACGCTGGCAAGCGCATCTTTTCGTTCTTCCTGCTTCGCCAAATTCCACGGCTGGGTTTCATCAATATATTTGTTCGTCCGGCTGACTAACTGCCAAATTGCCGTTAACGCTACGGAAAACTCCATTTTCTCCATAGCTTCTTCATATTTAACTGCCGTTTCACGGTTGACAGCTAACAAATCCTTTTCAAATTCTCCATTTGACCCTTGATAATCTGGAATAACCCCATTAAAATATTTTTCAATCATTGCTACTGTCCGATTCAGGAGGTTCCCTAAATCATTTGCCAGATCGAAATTAATTCTTTCGACAAATCCCTCAGGTGTAAATACACCATCCGCTCCAAACGGTACTTCCCGTAATAAATAATAGCGGAGCGCATCAAGCCCATAGCGGTCAATTAACGTAACAGGATCGACTACATTTCCTTTCGATTTGGACATCTTGCCGTCTTTCATTAAGAGCCAGCCATGTGCAAATACTTTCTTTGGCAGCGGCAGATCAAGGGCCATTAACATGATCGGCCAATAAATTGTATGGAAGCGGACAATTTCTTTGCCGACAAGATGAACATCAGCCGGCCAATATTTTTTAAACTTGGCATCATTTTGAGTATCATATCCAAGTGCGGTGATATAATTTGACAAAGCATCAATCCAAACATAAATTACATGCTTCGGATCACCCGGCACCTTGATGCCCCAATCGAATGTAGTTCTCGATACGGCCAAATCCTCCAAGCCAGGTTTGATAAAATTATTGATCATTTCATTTTTACGTGATTCCGGCTGGATGAAATCAGGATTTTGTTCATAGTACGCAAGCAGCCGATCAACATACTTCCCCATTCTAAAAAAGTATGATTCTTCTTTTACCTTTTCTACTGGACGGCCGCAATCCGGGCAATTTCCTTCAATAAGCTGGCGATCAGTATAAAACGATTCACATGGGGTACAGTACCAACCCTCATACTGATCAATATATATATCCCCTTGTTTTAACAATCTCGCAAAAATCCGTTCTACTACTTCTTTGTGACGGTCTTCCGTTGTCCGAATAAAGTCATCATAAGAAATATCCAGTTTTCCCCACAACTCTTTAATTCCGGCAACAATTTCATCGACATATTCTTGAGGGGTGACTCCTTTTTCTTCTGCTTTCCGCTGGATTTTCTGGCCATGCTCATCGGTGCCGGTTAAATACATGACGTCAAACCCTCGCATCCGCTTATAACGCGCCATCGCATCTCCGGCAACTGTTGTATAAGCATGTCCGATATGTAAATTTCCACTTGGATAATAAATCGGTGTGGTAATGTAGAAAGTTTTCGAATTTTCCCCCACTTATGGTCCCTCCTTAATTTAGAAAAGCGCAAATGCCCTGATCTGCCCCAAACAAGCCACTATTCTTCCAGCCTTAACGTCGGACGAAAGATTATTTGACAATGAGAGGCTAAACAATAAGCAAAGTAATATAACCCTATACCATTATTGCCTAATTTTTTCACTTCTATATCATCAAAAAATATATCGAAAAACAGGCTTTTGTGCAAGAAACAGCCTTTTATAGACCCTAGCAGGGGAAAAATTATTCTTAATCGTACCCACAAAAAAGCAGAACACAATCGAAATATATTTTATGTAGTCAAAGTTGATATTTGTAGAATTATGTCGAATTAAGTAGAATATATTTGCTGATACTTTAAAAATATATAAAACATATTTCGATATCTGAACTACTTAATTTATCAACAAAATGCATTTTTTAATCAAATTTTAATATTATTTTTAAAATAAAATAATTGACGAATATGGGAATGGCTGGTATTATAAAAACATAGAATTTGTCGAATGATGACGAATCAATAAATAAAGAATAAAATAGCTTAAAAGTGAGAGGAGATTATAAGAAATGAAATCTACTGGTATTGTCCGTAAAGTTGATGAACTGGGCCGTGTGGTTATTCCAATTGAGTTAAGACGTACACTTGGTATTGCTGAAAAGGATGCACTTGAAATTTATGTTGATGATGACCGCATTATCTTAAAAAAATATAAACCAAATATGACTTGCGTTGTCACTGGCGAAGTTTCTGACGATAACCTTCAGCTTGCCGGCGGAAAATTAATTCTCAGCCGTGAAGGCGCAGAACAGCTTATTAAAGAAATTCAAGATCACTTCCAATTAGTGAAATAAGATTCGATTTAAATAAACGGCTCTAGAATGAATAATATTCTAGAGCCATTTGTTTTTTATTGACTATCAATATGGAAAATCTGATAAACGTCACGTTTATTCATTCCGCGGTCTTTTGCTGTTTGTTTGACAGCCTCCTTTGATGTCATATTATTAGTGGAAATATAATGTTTTACATGTTCATCAATCGATAACCCTTCCCACCAATTTTCTTCTGTCGCTGCTCCTTTGTCAGAACCCTCGACAATTAGGCAAAACTCGCCGCGAACTTCATTGGTATCGGCCCATTCAATGACTTCTTGCAGACTACCTCTTATAAATTCCTCAAACTTCTTCGTTAATTCCCGGCATATCGCTATTTGTCGATTGCCAAGAATCTCAACCATCAATCCTAAAGTTTCTTTCAAGCGATGCGGGGCTTCATAAAAAATAAGCGTTACCTTTTGAAATTTAAGTTCTTCTAACTCTTGACGTTTTTCCTTTTTATTACGGCTTAGAAAGCCATAAAAATAAAACGGCTGGCAGGAAAGTCCGGAAGCAATTAACGCAGTCATTGCCGCATTGGCCCCCGGCAGCGGCACGACTGCTAGCTTTTCCTGAACCGCGTTTACAACCAGCTCGTAACCCGGATCAGAAATGGCTGGCATCCCCGCATCACTGACCAAGGCTATTTTTAGCCCTCCTTTTATTTTGTGGAGCAACTTCTCTCCACTTGTTACCTTATTATGTTCATGATAACTAATAACTGGTGTATCAATTTCAAAGAAATGGAGCAGCTTTTTAGTATTTCTTGTATCCTCAGCAGCAATTAAATCAACATCCTTTAAAATCTTCACCGCCCGAAAACTCATATCCTCCAAATTGCCGATTGGCGTAGGCACCAAATACAGAATGCCTTTTTGCTCTTCATGTTCAAAGCTCTTCTGCTGCCACATCATGATCACCCCTCTCTCTCGCTATAAACTCAAGCTTTTTCTTTCGCGGCAATTGCTTAAACTGATACTCCGCCCGTAATGCTGCCGTTTTCGTTTCATATATTTCAAAATAGGTAAGCTGTACCGGTCTCCTGCTCCTTGTATATTTTGCCCCTTTGCCTTCATTATGAAGCCGGATCCGCCGCTTCAGATTATTGGTATAACCGCCATAGAGGCTGCCATCACAACAGGTCAATACATAGAAATAATGATTATGATTCTCCATATAAAATTCTACTGACTTCCTCCGTATATTCACCATTTTCTTGATAAACAATGAGCGGCGGAATAATTTTCAAATCAGGACTCCCATCTTTAATGGCCTCAATCAGCAATGTATTTGCTTCCTTCCCCTGTTTTGGATAAACAAATTGCAGCCTTTTTGGTTCGAGCCGGTATTTTCGCATCAAGGTCACAATATCAAGCAGCCTTCCCGGACGGTGGACAAATGCCGCTTTTCCTCCCTGTTTGAGAAGATCACTGGCCGCCTTAATGGCATCTTCTAACGTACAAAGAATTTCATGACGGGCAATCGCCAAATGTTCATTTACATTCACTTCTCCCTTCGGAGGTGTTGAAAAATAGGGCGGATTGCAGGTAACAACATCAAATTTCCCGTAACCTAATGTTCTTGGCATATCCTTTATATCTCCATGGACCATCGTAATCCTTTTCGAAAGCCCATTATATTCAACACTTCTTACCGCCATATCATAGAGGCGTTCTTGAATCTCTACACCCGTAATGTCCCCTTTACTTCTTGTTGATAAAAATAATGGAATCACACCGTTTCCGCTGCAAAGGTCAAGAATATTTCCTTTTTGGATCGGGACATAGACAAACTTTGCCAAAAGAACGGCATCGAGTGAAAATGCAAAAACCGACGGGCTTTGGATAATCCGTAAATTCTCTGCCAATAAATAATCTAACCGTTCATCTTCTTTCAAGTGAATCACCATGACCATCCTTATCTACGAAAATAGAGGCTGAACGCTCAGCCTCTTTCAGGTTATTTCTTATTAAGAAACGAAAGACAAAATAGACAATCGCCTTCCTTGCGCAGACTGCCAAAATGAAGGTTGCAAATATGGAATCCTTCATGATAAAGCCGGGCAAGGTTGTCATAGCCTTCCCCAACATCAAACGGCTTAACACTCTTGTCCTCTTTCGTTGGGGATGATCCCTTTGTTAACCCGGATTTTTTCGTCTCTTCTTTCACAGTTACATCTAAACGGCGCCTTAAATGTTCATTTTCAAGCTTTAAATAATGATTCTCTTCTAGTATCTCAGCTATGTGCTGCTTTAATTCTCCCAGCCTTTGGTAAAGATCGCCAATCTGGGTTTCCATATTGCTAACCGATTCAAATACTTCTTTTTTATCCACGCCTTCCACCTCATTAATCTGTGGATTGAATAGAAAAGGCACCTTCCTTAATGATTTCATCCAAGGTATACTCCAGAACCCGCTCTTGTTCCTGCAGTTCTACCTGAAGTACCCGCTCTAGTATATTAATTCCAACTACTTTTCCTGTACCATGTGGTGTTTCAATCACTTCTCCCAAATCGGGAAGAGCCTCTCTGGCTGTCTCATACTCGTCATTTTCATATTTTAAACAACACATTAACCTGCCGCATAAGCCAGAAATTTTCGTCGGGTTTAACGATAAATTTTGGTCCTTTGCCATTTTAATGGATACAGGGTCAAAATCCCCTAAAAATGTCGAGCAGCACAGCATTCTGCCGCATGGACCGATACCGCCTAGCATTTTTGCTTCATCCCGTACACCAATTTGGCGCAATTCAATCCTCGTTCGAAAAATGGCTGCTAAATCTTTGACCAACTCACGGAAGTCAACTCTTCCGTCAGCCGTGAAATAAAAGATGACTTTATTACGGTCAAACGTATATTCTACATCTACCAGCTTCATATCCAACTGGTGTTCATGAACTTTTTCGTTACATATTTCATATGCTTCCTGAGCTGCCCGCCGATTTTCCTCCACGATCATTCGGTCCTTGGAATCGGCAATACGAACTACTTTTTTTAACGGCAGGACTACATCATGCTCCTCTACTTGTTTCCGTGGGATCACAGCTTTTCCATATTCGACGCCGCGTACTGTTTCGACAATGACAAAGTCATCCTTTTGGATTGAGAGGTCTCCAGGATCAAAGTAATAAATTTTTCCCGCTTTTTTAAAGCGTACTCCTACAACATCATACAAATGAAGATCCCTCCTGCAATTTTAACACAAGCTGTTCCATCAAAAGTTGAGGATTCATATTCGCCGAAAGCTTCCTTTTTGCTTCAAGGATAGCTGACATTTGAATCGAAAGGCGCCGTCCTGATGTTTGTAAAGCAAATTGCTCTAATCGGGAACTTACTTCCTTAAAAACAATTTGCGCTCTTTTATCCAATTGTATATAAAGTAAATCTTTAAAAATTAGAAGTAATAAATCTAAACCAAGATTTACTTGATCTTTCTCTTTGAAGTGCGAAAACCAGTCGGTCTGAAGCAAAACAAAAGCTTCAAGGGGACTCTTGTTCAACACTTCATATAATTTTACCACTATTTTTTGAGCTTGTGCAAACCATTCATTGGTGTTTAAGGAAATTGCCTCCTCTAAATTGTTCGTTAAATTTGCCAGCAGCTGCGCTTTCTCAGGTGCAACTCCGTTTTCCACCAGCTGTTTGACCATCATCTTTGGTGCCAGCGGCTGGAATGCAAGGGCTTGGCATCTCGATTGAATCGTCGGCAATATTCGCTGAGGCTGTTCTGTCAATAGGAATGCTGTTGTCTGGGCACTTGGCTCCTCCAAAAACTTCAGTAAACTATTGGAAGCACTTATACTCATTTTATCAGCATCAACAATCAGGTAAACTTTTTTCAAGGATTCTAATCCCTTTTTCGAAAACTCAGCCTGCAAACTTCTAATTTGTTCCACTTTAATGGATAATCCGTCCGGTTGTACAATATGTACATCCGGATGATTTCCATGATTGATGCGCCGGCAATTATGGCATGTTTCACATGGCTTGTATCCATCGATTAAAGAAGGACAAAAAAGGGCCTTTGTAAACAATAATCCTGCATCCTTTTTTCCTGTCCCCCTTGGACCCTCAAATAGATAGGCATGGGCCACCCGATTCTTGATCAGGCTCATTTTCAGCATTCTTAATACCGTTGGCTGCAGCTCTTCTAATTGTTCCCATGTTTTAACCATGCTTATCACTCACTAACTTTCTCATAACCAGCAGAAATCTTTCCGCCAGTCAGTATTCAAGTATTTTTTAAAAATGGAGAAATTGTTCAATCGGCAGGACAAAGACAGTTGCTCCACCTACTTCAACTTCCACAGGATACGGGACATAGGAATCCGCATTTCCACCCATCGGTGAAACCGGTGAGACAAGCTGCTCCCTTGACCGGCAATTCTCTTTAATGATTTGCAAGGCACGTTCTACCCGAATATCCTCTGTACCAATCATAAAGGTAGTATTTCCGGAACGCAAAAATCCGCCCGTGCTGGCAAGCTTGGTAGCCCTAAAGTTATTCTCCACCAATGCCTTTGATAACCGATTGCTATCTTGATCTTGAACAACAGCGATAATAAGTTTCATATAAACCATCCTCTCGATTCATATTTTCCGAATCCTTTTATCCTTTATTTATATTATAGCAGGTAACTGTCCCAGTTTTCACTTTTGACAAGATTCAATAAAAAAAAGTGGCTGTCCGAAAACAATCTTGGACACCCACTTTCTTAAGGCTTTTTTAAACAATTTATGAATTTAATTTAATCTTATTTCCTATCAACATTTTGATCATTCCTTCGACAAGGGCTGGAACTTCGGCAAAGGCATTTTGTACATGAAGCCGTTCCGTCCTTTTGTGGGCGTCTTTGCCAAATGGACCTACATTTAATACTGGAGCCTGGAGTTTCGCCATGGCATCAAATGGGATATGATAACTGCCCCAAACGGGGGTATTTGCTTTAAAAATCGTCCAACCTTCTCCAGTATCATGATAATTCACATAGCTTAAATCACTGATCCCATTGAAATAGTGAACTTGTTTGACCGACAGGCCATACTTTTCAAAGGCTTGTTTTTTTATGAACTCCACACATTGTTTCACCAAATCATCATCAGAAGAATTAACCGGCGGATAATAAGGGGGGGCAAATAGCAAAACAATGGCTGGAGCCAGTTCTTGGCATTGAATCATCAGCGTATCCGCCATTCGAAAAGATTTTTCACGGTCATCCCATTCAGGATTCGAATGAATAGAGGCTTTGATTTCCTCCACACTCTTTTCCCCAAGCTTTTTAATGGCATACTTCAGTAATTTCTCGTATCGAAGGACACGTACTTCCCAGGCCGGTTCAACAGACTGCTTGATGCAAACTTCTTTATACGACCGATTGCAATCATCAGCAGCTTCCAAAGCAATATTTTCAAAAGCACTCATAATTTCTGCGGCATTTCTCTTCATTAAAAATACATTATATAAAGCAGCAGTACGGTACGGCGTTTGAACAGAGTACTCCAGACGTAAATCCTTTTGTTGGAGCGTTACCGGCAGCGGGGTTCTTTCTCCCCTTACTTCTTCCTGAAGGCTGTCATTCCACTCTATTCTCTGTGTTAAAAAAGAGGCAATGAAAGGGGCAGTAATGCCGCCAAGCGGTTCTCCGACATGTGTTTCCTTTCCGTAAAAAAGGGCTGATGGCATAATTTTGCCAATAGAACCAGAGTAAATATAATAATTGTTGTCTCTCGGCTCCTGTGAAAATACTGGTTCCCCATTTAAGAAAAGCGTATAGGAAAGATTATGTTCCTGCTTTAGCTCTAAAAGTTTAGGGACCGCAGCCCGCATTCCTGACGAGTTGACTTCTTCATCAGGAACAGTTAACAGAAGAAGATTTATCGGCCATTCTTCTGCGGCAGCCTTTTCAATTAGGCTCATATGCATAACGAGGCCCATTTTCATATCCATCGTCCCACGGCCAAAAAGGTAATGACCGGATTTCAAATCTTGTCGGGCATCTTCCGATAAATCTTCCATTCGATCGAGAAGTATTTTCGTCAATCTCTCCGGCTGATAAGCAAACTCCTCCAGATCACCGTATTCTTCTGTATTAACTGTATCAAAATGACTGATGAAAACAATCGTATCTTCTGCTTCAGGATGCTTATATAATGCCGTTAAAAAACTACGCCCCAAATCAGCATCATGTAACTGCAAATGATTTGGATTCTCCTGAAAATAAGTCAAATCCAAAAGCTTTTTGTGAATTTTGGCTGGGAACTCCCGCTCTCCATTCGTTAACGTCATACTCTTCCAGCCAACTACTTCACATAATAAGCTGCGTAAGGCTTCAGGTGTTCCCCACTTAAGCTTTTCCATTCGTATAACTCCTTCAATTCAAAAAATATCGGTAGTCATTTCAATTGGTGCCTGACACCCTAAAAGTCCGTTTCTTTACCAAGATTGATTGGTTTCTTATTTTTTAAGTAAGGTTGGACGTGGTTAAACCGTTGATATAAGTCGCTCCTGGTAATTTGACAATCGCGTTTTTGAACATAGGTAATCCTCCTCCATTTTTAGATACGGACCACAGGGCATGTCAGGCATGTCGGTCGTACCTAAATAAGAAATTTCGTTTCCTTCATATTCATAGACAATGGCCCCTGCCTCTAGTAATTTCCTCCTCGTGTAAGGGTTTCCAGAAACCATTACACAAACACGCGGCTCTAATGCAAGTACGTTACAGCCCAGAAGATCGTATTCTTCATCTGGAACCTCAATCAGCTGGATTCCCCGTTTCATTAATAATTGTCTTAAAAAGACGGGCATCAGTTTGGAATAGACTACGGCAAGATCGGCATCTACTAAACTAATGATCGACATGAGGTGGAGACATTCTGATTCACCGCGACCATGAGGCAGTGGGACAACAATAAACTCATCCACAAAATCATTGGTCAGCTCTTTTAATTGCTGAATGGCCGCATCATTTGTACGATATCCCCAGCCAACAAGCAATGTGCGATCATCGAGCCAAACAAGGTCACCGCCGTCGGCTCTAGCATCCCCTATCAGTTCACCTAAAATCGGAATCTCTTTCTCTTGTAGAAATTGTTTAAAGGCTTCTGCTTCCGGCTGGCGCAATTCTTTTCCCGACTTTAAAATAATTGCCCCTTTCGGCGTGAACTTGACTGGATCATGTGCATAAATGGAATCCAACCCAACGGTTTCAACGGCAGGTAAAAATTCAATCTGAGCCACATGCTGTTTCAAAAGAGAAAGAAACTGCTCATACTCTTTGTTGTGCAACGATAAAATTAGGCTCTTGGATGTAGTTGAATTTCTTCCACTCCTGACCAAGATGTTCCTGGCTGCGAAAGGCATCATTTGGGTGTTTTAAAATAACCGTATTAAGTTTTTTATACATCGATGATAACAAAATATTCACCTCCATTTTTCCGCATTGTGGAATTGATTTTCCCTATTAGGAAAATTTATAATTATGATATTATAATAGTTAAATTTACATGTCAATATATTTTGAATTTACAGAATAAATAGGTGGAGATGATCAAAATGCAAACCATTGACAGAGCCATGCAAGTAATAAAAGTTTTAGCTGAAAATACATCAAAAAAAGGGCTTCCCATTACTGATTTATCCAAGGAATGTGGCTTACCAGTCAGTACGATGCATCGTCTATTACAATCAATGAAAAAACACGGCCTGATTCAACAAGATCCCGATTCAAAAATATATTCCATGGGAAATGCTTGGCTGGAATATGGCTTGCAAATGTATGATACCTTTGATTTTGTTGGTTTAATTCGTCCTGAAATGGAAAACTTAATGCATGAAGTGGAAGAAAGCATCTACTTTAGTAAGCCAATTGGGTTAGAAGCATTAGTTATAGAAAGAATTGATTGTCCTCATAATCCAATCCGCATTTATGATCAGCTTGGTATGCGTATTCCAATGAATATCGGCGCTGCCAATAAAGTTATGCTGGCCTTTATGGCGCAAAATGAAACGGCAAAGATTATTAATTCATTAGTGCCGGAAGTAGAAAAAGGGGAATTCTCCCAAATATTAAGCGAAATTGGGATTAAAGGTTATGGAGAGAGCCATGGGGAGAAAACGCCAGGAACTTCATCTGTCGCTGCCCCGGTATTTAATCACGCGAATGAACTTGTTGGTGCCATCAGCATTGGGTATGTAAATTTCAGTCTATCTGAAGAAAGACAAAGCTTTCTCATTGAAAAAGTAATAGAATATGGCAAGCGTATTTCAAGAAAACTTGGGAATAAGTTAGATTAGAAAACTGGATTGAAAAATGCCCTTTTGTTTTTAGTTAAGGATCGTTACTTTATGAAGCCAAACAAGAGGGCTATTGCTTTTTCTCCTCCCATCAACAATCTGTACATGACCCCCAACACATAAATAAAAAACTCGCCGGTTAGCGAGTCAGTGAAAAAAAGCCTTATTATGGTGTCTTTAATTTTGCCTTTACAAGCTTAAGAGTTGTTTGAAAAACTTCATCCAATGTTCCGGATGCATCAATTTTAACCATACGGTCCGGGAACCATTCTAACAGGATATGATATCCTTCTCTCACTTTATGGTGAAATGCAAGGTTTTCCAAATCCAAGCGGTTAATTTCCCGGCCTTTATTATTATTGATGCGCTTTAAGCCCAATTCCGGTTCAATATCAAAATAGATGGTTAATTTCGGCATCATATCTTCAATGGCAAATTGATTAATTGTAAATACTTCATCCATTCCTACCCCTCTAGCATAGCCCTGGTAGGCCAATGAACTGTCGACAAACCGATCACAAAGCACTACTTTTCCTTCGGCTAATGCCGGCTTTACCCGTTCGATTAAGTGCTGTCGCCTCGCTGCGGCATAAAGCAATGCTTCCGTCCTAGGGTCCATTGCGGTATTTTCTTTTGCTAAAATTACTCGTCGGATCTGTTCCGCAATATCAATTCCCCCCGGCTCCCTTGTTACTAATACATTGTTGAGATGTTCCGCAACCATTTTAATAATCGTCGTCTTTCCCGCACCATCCGGGCCCTCAAATGTTATAAATGTTCCATTTCCCATAAAAAACCTCCAAAACTGTTTAATCTTAAGTCGTTCTGAACACTTTTAGCATACCTTGTTTTATCAGGCATCCCCCTTGAAACTTTGCCCCAGATGCTAATAAAGACATTAACTGCTCAAGCTTTTCAGACGTAATTCGCTCACCTCTTAATAAAAGTGGAACTCCCGGAGGATAAGGAATAATGGTTTCCGCGCATACGCAATTTAATGCTTCTTTTATATGTAAAGCATGTTCCTCCAAACATGACATTTCTTTAAAGTTAATGACTAATTCAGAAATTTTATTAGTTTCCAGCTTGTCATCCTTTTTTTGCTTCATTAGCGGCAAGTCCCTTAAAGTTCGTTTTATTTTAAAACCTGCCTCTTTCAGCGGATAGTGCTGCCCTTCTTTTAATAACGGAAAAATGAACAAAACATTGTATGGATCAGCCAGTTCGGTATAAATCCCTTCCGTTTCCAATCGTTTTTGCAACTCGAATCCATTTAACTCGCATCGTGTCTGAATCGTTATTTTTAAAGAGTCACCAAACTGATTTGGAAATTCTAACACTTTTATCGCCGGAATCGTCTCTAATGTTTCCTTAAAATACCTAACTTTCTCCAACAGATATGCCAAATCCGTTTTATTATATCCAGTTAAATAATACCTGGCTAAATCAAGCGAGGCCATGATCGGGTAAGATGGACTGCTGGATTGTAACATTTCCAGATATGCTTTTACTTTGTTTTCATTTATCAATTCGCTATTAAAATGCAAAAACGATCCCATCGTCATCGCTGGGAGTGTTTTATGTGCGGATTGGACAGTTATATCTGCTCCGAGTTCAACTGCTGACGCAGGGAAAGGCTGTCCAATAATAAAATGGGCGCCATGTGCCTCGTCCACTAAGACGGGGATTTGATGCAAATGTGCCTCTTGGATTATGGTTTCCAGGTCGAAAGCCATTCCATAATAGTTAGGATGTGTCAAGATTAACGCTTTAGCATTAGGATATAGACGAATTGCTTCCCTTACTGTTGCAAAACTGACACCAGCTGCTGTCTTCCACGCCGGATCATATTCCGGCTCTAAAAAAACTGGCCGAACCTTAGCGAGTATTAAAGCATTTAAAATGGATTTATGACAGTTTCTCTGCACTAGAACCGTATCATCTTCTGAACATGCTGCCAAAACCATCGCCAAATTACCAACTGTAGAACCATTAACAAGAAAAAAGCTCTTTTGCACTTTATACAGTTCAGCCAAAAGCGTTTCCGCCTTTAATATTGCTCCTTCAGGTGCATGCAAATCATCCAAGCCGGTTAGTTCCGTAACATCAAGCCATAAAATTTGCTCAAAAAAATGTCTTCCGTCTCCTTGCTGAATTTGTCCAGATTTATGTCCCGGAACGTGGAAAGAAATTGGTTTTTTATTTACATGTTCAATTAAAGCACCATATAAAGGAAATTTTGATTGAATATCCATTTTGTTTTACTTCCTTTTAAGATTCTTAACTATTTTAACAGCATCATTTTGATTTTGGAACAAAAAAATAAAGCCCTTCTAAAGAGCTTCTTACGAGAAAATTTCCGGAGTCGTTACTTTTTTTAGTTTGTTAAGAAAATATTTATATTTGGGATCGCTCGTATCTGTACGGATTAAATCATTTTCACATTCCGTGCAAATAAAAGAAGTGTATAGATGTATTCCTTTTGGTTTTTGATGTTCACATATAATACATATTTCCCCAAATTGCCTATGCGCCAAACTTGAATTCAATCCCTCCACCTCCATACACCCATTCTGTCCATATTTTTTTAGTTGTATACAATTTTAAGAATTTTCCCCACAGATAACATCTTAATTTATATATTATGTTACATTTTACCTTTGGGTGTATGTCTCTGAAAGAATTATTCTATTCATTGCTAATTTTACTAAAATGAAAA
>NZ_BCUZ01000062.1 GCF_001591485.1 Neobacillus fumarioli NBRC 102428
GCGATTTTTGCTACTGTCAAAGTTCCGTGGAAGGATGCCTCTAGATTTGGTTTGTTAAAAGTTGATCAAACCAGCCGAAAAATAATCGATTTTGAAGAAAAGCCAAAAAGCCGACAACAAATTTAGCTCCATGGGAATTTATATTTTTAACTGGCCGATTTTAAAAGATTACTTGATTCAAGATGAACAAGAGGAAGTAACCCATCGCGATTTTTACTAAAGACATCATTCCGTCTATAATGCAGGACTGGTTGGAATTGTATGAATACTTTTTTACCATTATTGGAAATAAACTGGTACGGTCTGTAGCTATTGGGAGGCAAACTTAGATCTTTTAAATAAAAGGAAAAATGTGGATTCATACACTTAGGAAAAATGAACCTCCTGCATCTATTGATGTAAACGCAAAGATCCATCAAAGTTTAATTAGTGATGGGTTCGAAATCAGTGGGACAATTGAAAAGTCAATTATATTTAGCGGGGGTAAGATTGGCAAAGGGGCGTTCATTAAAAAGTCGTTATTTTACCAAATACGGTGATTGAAGATAATGTTTGGATTCAAAATGCCGTAGTGGGAAATAGATCAGTAATAAAAAATGGAGTCTATCTTGTTTCTAAAGACCCAAATGAATATTTAATGGTTGTGGGGAATAACGCGACCATTGCCCCCAATGTGAAAAATGTTGGGAGACAGAATAACGTAAAATTGATACTGGCGAAATAGAGTGACCGCGGGTACAAACCAAAGTACCCGCTGTTTTAAATCATTGCTCTGTCAGGCTAGTAATCGAAACACTTTGTTTTTGATTTGGATTATCAAGCGGGTGAATGGTAGCTTTACCATTTTGCTGGTCGACATGTTCAATATAGATTGGTTTGCCATTATACAGTACATTCGCCATTATGTGTGAATTCGCAATTTCCTGTGCGCGTTTTGCGTCCATTTTCTAAACCTCCTTTTGTACTAGCATTTACAGTATTTACAGTAAATGAATTTATATTCGGAGTACTTTACAATCGATTTTAATTGAATTTTTTACTATATGAACGTTACAATAGAATGCATAAAAAAACTATAAAGAAGTAGGGAAAACGATGATCGTAAGAACAGCAGAAGATGTGACAGGCTTAAAAGAAATTGGCAGAATTTGCGCTGCCATCCGGGATGAATTGATGCAGCGAACGAAACCAGGCATCACCACAAAGGAACTTGATACGATTGCTGGTGAACTTTTTGCAAAAGCAGGTGCAATGTCCGCTCCAAAAGGGGAATATGATTTTCCAGGGTTTACATGTATCAGTGTAAATGAGGAGGTGGCCCACGGGATTCCCGGAGATCGGGTGATTCAGGAGGGGGATTTGGTTAATATCGATGTTTCAGGTTCCAAAAATGGCTATTTTGCCGATACGGGGATTTCATTTGTCGTCGGGGACGGTGATGAAGTATTAAAAAATATGTGCAAGATAGCGAAGGTAGCATTTGAAGAAGGCATCAAAAAAGCGGTGCCGGGTGCCAAAAAAAGCAGAATTGGCAAAGCCATCTACCAAACAGCCAGAAAGCATGGATTCACGGTCATTAAAAACTTGACTGGCCACGGAATAGGCCGGTCGATTCACGAGGAACCGGAGCATATTTTTAATTATTATGAGACTGATGGCGATGAATTGCTCAAAGAAGGTATGGTCATCGCAGTTGAACCGTTTATCTCCACATTAGAAGAAGAGGTATTTGAAAAAGGCGACGGATGGACCTATATCACAGAAAAAAGTTTTGTGGCCCAGTACGAGCATACAATGATTATAACTAAAGATGGACCGATGATTATTACGTTAGATGGAGAGGTGCAGGATAAATGAAAATAGCAATCCTGGTTGGCAGTATCAGAAAAGAATCCTTAAACATGAAACTGGCAAATACGATTAAGGACCGTTACATAAATAAATTTAATACAGAAATTCTCGACATCCGAAATCTTCCATACTATGATCAAGATATTGAAACTACTCCACCTGAGTCTGTGAAAGATTTTAAACAAAAGGTGAAGGAGGCTGATGGTATCATCATTATTACTCCGGAATATAACTGGTCGATTCCTGGGGTGCTGAAAAACGCACTTGACTGGCTCTCCCGGGTCGATCAAGTCGTCAATGGAAAACCAACTATGACTGCAGGTGTATCACTGGGGCTCATGGGTACGATTCGCGCGCAGCTTCATCTAAGAGAAATCCTAGCAGCCCCGGGAGTGCAAGCAAAGCTATTGAAGCCTGCAGGGAATGAGGTTTTGATTAATCTAGCTGCATCGAAATTTGATGAAATTACCGGAGAGTTAGTAGACAAGGGAACATTAAAATTCCTTGATGAAGTGATTGAACAATTTATCGCGTTAGTATCGCAAAAATAATTTCCTTATGATGGAGCCGTTTTGGCTCCATTTGTTTTAGGCTTGGTATTGCAGGTTTTCAATCATGATGATCTGCTGATTGGTCTGTTGTAGGGCAATTTTTTTTGTGGTTTCGACGAGCTGGTGAATATGGCGATGGCTTTGCTGTGCCCCTTTAACAAGGAGTGGAACCCCTATAAAATCGATCCCTAGTCCGCGGGAGAAAAAACCCCCTAGTGTCATGGCAAGCGGAACGGTTGGCGAGGTGTTTGAGAAAATCACTTTTTCGTTTTGCTTGTAACGATTTAATAATAAGGAGCATAGGTCGTGAAGTGCGGGCATGACCAATTTGTCATTTCTTCTGCCAATTGTATAAACCGGATTTCCCTCATCATCCATCCCATGAAATAAAATCTTCCCAGCATCCTTTTTCTTTAATTGATTAAAATAGGGAATGGCTAATATTTCTTCTTTGGTAAGCTGTGTGGCATCTGGAAATAGCAGTTTTAAATGATAGGCGGCTGCGATCGCAGTCGTATGGGTTCCGCCAAAATCATGATAAATATAAATCATAGCGATCCTCCAGTTAATCTATATGGTATATATACTCTTCCTAAAAAACATATATTATGTACCTTTAAGACTTAAAAACAACAGCATTTACTTTTCACTGCTGTTTTTTTTTTTTATCTATACGCATTATCGTTCTTGATCTGGCAAATACTAACACAAAGTTTGAAAGTCTACCGGTAAAGAGGAATAAGTATGGGACTTTTTAGAAAAACAAAGATGATGTCAAAAGTTTTAAAAACGAACGAGGGCTATCTTTCTGACTCAGAACATTTATTAAAAACTAGCCTTCGAGAAAATTTGGAAATCATTAAAGATATGGTTGGCAATAGTTCGGATATAAAGATAAGGGAATTTCATATTGGCCAAGACAGGCAAATACCAGCAGCCCTTTTTTATACCGAATCGATGACAGATCATACGGCGATTCAAAATTTTATTTTAGAACCGCTATTGTTAGATGCCTGGAACACGGATCTGATCCAAGATCTAATGAACGGGCGGCACCTTTTTGAAATCTTAAAGGATCTTATCGCAGTCGGTGATGTAAAAGATGTTACGAATTTTGAGGAGTTAATCTTCGAATTAGTTTCCGGCAATGCGATATTGCTTGTTGATGGCTATCCTCAAGCGTTGCTTATGGGAATTCGAAAATTGACAGAGCGCAGTGTGTCGGAACCGACCTCACAAAGTGTTATTCGCGGACCACAAGAAGCATTTAATGAAAACATTAGTGTGAATACTTCAATGGTTCGGAAAAGAATTAGAGATCCCGACTTGCGGGTGGAAACAAGAACTATTGGAAAAATGACGAAAACATCTGTCAGGATGTTGTATATCAAAGGGGTTGCAAATGATAAAGTAGTGGAAGAAGTACGTTTGCGCCTGAGGCGGATTGATATTGACGGGATTATAGAAAGTGGGACAATTGAAGAATTAATACAAGATCAAACATATACTCCATTTCCCACTGTGTTTAATACGGAGCGTCCCGATGTTGTTGCTGCTGCCCTATTAGAAGGGCGAATAGCCATCTTAGTGGATGGAACTCCGTACGCGTTACTTGTTCCGGCCCTATTTGTTCACTTTTTTCAATCACCGGACGATTACTCACAAAGGTCAGATATCGGCACACTGCTCCGTTTGCTTCGGTTTTTAACGTTTTTTATTACGTTGCTTTCACCTTCTTTATATGTTGCTATCACGACGTATCACCAAGAAATGATTCCAACTGAGCTATTGATCAGCCTCGCAGCTCAGCGTGAAGGTGCTCCGTTTCCTGCTTTTGTGGAAGCATTGATAATGGAATTTACGTTTGAAATTATCCGTGAAGCCGGTATTCGAATGCCAAGAGCCATCGGACCGGCTGTATCTATCGTTGGGACATTAGTAGTTGGAACAGCAGCGGTTGATGCCGGTATTGTCTCTGCCGCCATGGTAATCGTTGTGGCGACTACAGCTATATCTAGTTTTGTCTTCCCAATCTATAGTATCGGGATTGCAGTTCGAATGCTTCGGTTTTTATTAATGTGTCTTGCCGGTTCCTTTGGGTTATTCGGAATTACGATTGGCTTGATTATGCTTGTGCTTCATTTATGCAGCTTAAGATCGTTTGGCGTTCCTTACCTGACACCATTAGCACCATTTATTGCTTCAGACTTTAAGGACTCGATTATCCGAATAACACGTTGGAAAATGACTACACGTCCGAGATTACTAAATCAAAAAAATATCATAAGACAGCAAGATCCGGCATTGGCTAAACCTGAACCACCGGAAAATAACCCATAGCTAGAAAGAGATGATGGCATGAAACGTTGCTTGGTTGTGATTAGTATCCTCTCCCTTCTCCTTTCTGGATGTTGGAGCAGACGTGAGTTAAACGAACTTGGGATTACCTTTGCATTGGGGCTTGATGAAGGAAAGAATGGGAATGTTCGTGTTACTGCACAGATGGTGGATCCTGGTATGATAGCTGAAAAAACAGGAGGAGGAGGATCGGATTCGCCAGTGACAAACTTTAGTGAGGAAGGGAAAACAGTATTTGAAGCAGTACGAAAAATAACAAAGGATTCTCCAAGGAAAGTTTATCCTGCGCATCTTCGGATACTTATAATTAGTGAATCATTAGCCAAAAAAGGTATTGGTCATATTCTTGACATATTATCCAGAGACTGGGAAGTAAGATCGGATTTCCTTATTGTAATCGCCAAAAAGCAAAGGGCTGAACAAATTTTAAAGATTGCCACTCCTATCGAAAAAATACCAGCAAATAGCATGTACCAATCTCTTACCATTACTTCAAAAGTTTGGGCGCAGTCAAGTGCAGTTGTACTTGATAAGCTGATCCAGGAAATAGTCAGCAAAGGAAAACAGCCAGTTTTAAGCGGTATTAATATTGTGGGAAATATAAAAGAAGGAAAAAATATAACGAATATACAGAATATTACCCCAAATACTTATTTGAAGTTTGACAATGTAGCTGTGTTTCATATAGACAAACTAATTGGATGGTTAAATGATGACGAAAGTAAGACGTATAATCTCTTAATGAATAACGTATTTGATACAGTCGTAAATATAAAATGCCCGTCAGGAGGAAAAGCGGTTATTGAAATTATCCGGTCGAAAACAAAAATTAAAGGGAAGGTAGTTGGCGATAAACCGAATGCTAAAGTAGTTATGAATATGGAAGGGAATGTAGGGGAAGTAGAATGTAACATTGATCTGACAAAGCCGCATTCAATCGCCCAGTTAGAAAAAGTATTTAAACAACAAGAAACGGCCGTTATTTCAAAATCAATAAAAGATGTGCAACGAAAATTTCAATCAGACATTTATGGCTTTGGTGAAGCTGTGCATCGTTCAAACCCAAAATACTGGAGTAAAGTGGAAAATGACTGGGACAAGCAGTATTTTGTTAACTTGCCTGTTGATATAAAAATAAATATAAAATTACGTCGAGTAGGTACTATAGGCAATTCTTTCATGCAACCCTTAAGGAAGTGATTGAAATGTTAGCCAGTATAGGTATATTGCTCACTGCCGTGCTGTTTACATTTATTGAAATCCCATCACTGTTAAAAAAACAGTATAAAAAAGAACTTGTTGTCTTTTGCATACTACTCTTATGCGGGACTCTTTTAAGTATCCTAAAAGTATTTGGAGTACATATTCCAAATCCAGTTGATGGGATAACGTTCATTTTTAAACCAATCAGCGAGGTAGTATTGAACTTGTTGAAATAGGAAAATAGAGGAGAAAGGATAATATGCGGAAAAAATATTTCAATTAATAAACAAGTGATTTTAAATTTTAGCTGGATTTTTAACATATTTTACACTTGAATTTTGCATCAAATTACCATATTTACTTTCTTATCAACATATTGCTTGTGTAAAAGTAGTTCTCCTTGATCGTTACTCAGTACATCTGCTGTCTTAATGGCATTTATGTTTGTTTTGTGATTGGAGCATATACGGCTTTTTGCTGCAATAACTAGCGATTTCAAAATTTTATAAAATGGGTCGGTGAACTAGGATGCTCGATAAGGAAAACATTGAACTAAGCCAATTTAAAACATTAGTTATCATTTTTACTATAGGAAGCTCTGTGCTTGTTGCTCCATCAATTCTTGCAGCGGATGCCAAACAAGATGCATGGTTATCAGCTATACTAGGAGTAAGCATTTCTTCATTATTTATCCTGTTATATAGCTCATTAGCGATGCAATTCCCTGAAAAAACATTGGCTGGGGTAAATGAAATTATTTTTGGCAAATGGATGGGGAAAGTGGTGTCACTTTCATATTTTAGCTACTTCTTTGTCATTTCCGCTCTTCTTCTTCGTGAAATAGGAGATTTTTTAACTACACATATTATGGTAGCAACCCCTATTCACGCAATTTTGATTTTATTTATGACCGTTGTTATTTTTGGAACGCGTTTAGGGATTGAAACAGTGTCACGTGCAGGACAGATCTTTTTGCCATTAATTTTTCTTCTCCTAGGTACGATTGTTCTTTTAATCACCCCTCAAATGTATATGGAAAATGTATTACCAGTTCTCGAAAAAGGAATAAAGCCAGTACTGAAGGCAACATTTCATTTTCTTGGTCTTCCCTTTCTAGAATTCGTTGTGTTTCTAATGTTAACACCTAAAATTAATAACTTAAAAAAAGTTCGAAAACCGTTTCTTGTCGGTATGTTTATTGGAGGATTTTCTATTGTAACAATTACGTTTGTGGCTATTGCTGTACTTGGAGCATCATCAATTGAAAGACATATTTATCCAAGCTACGCAATCGCTCGCAAAATATCGTTAGGTAATTTTATTCAAAGGATTGAGGGGATGGTCGCAGGTATTTGGTTTATTTCAATTTACTTCAAATTAACAGTGTTTTTTTATTCCTCCACCTTAATGTTAACAGAAATTTTACAACTAAGGGAGTATCGTTTTCTTACACTACCGCTTGGAATGATAACCATTCTTTTATCAATTGTTGGAAGTCGCGATATTACCTATTTTAATTGGATGATTTCGGTAGCTTGGACACCTTATTCTCTGACATTTGGTCTTTTCTTACCGCTGTTAACGTTATGTATTGCAATTGTCAAAAAGAAGATCGCGGGGAACCCTTAAGAGGCAACTATAATCGAAAAACAGTTGCTTTTAATTTTCGACAATTTTCTGCTTAAATAAAAGACTTACTTTTATAAAAATGGTAAACTATTAAAAAATATAGACTAAAAGTGGGAGATTGAACATGGTGGAAGCGATATTTTTTGATTTAGATGACACACTGCTTTGGGATCAAAAAAGTATTGAAGAAGCTTTTGCTGCTACATGCAAAGTAGCCCAAGATCGATATGGCCTGGATCCTAAAGCATTGGAGGAGGCTGTAAGAGAGGCGGCTCGAAAACTATACTCTTCATATGAGATTTATCCATTTACACAGATGATTGGTGTTAATCCGTTTGAAGGGTTATGGGGTAATTTTTTGGACGAACTTGATCAATTTAGAAAACTGAAAGAAATTGTTCCAACTTATCGAAAGGATGCCTGGACCTTGGGTCTCAAGACAATGGGTGTCGATGATCCGGTATTTGGCTTTGAGCTGGGTGAGCGTTTTCCGCAGGAGCGAAGGAATTCGCCGTTTGTCTATGAAGAAACTTTTAAGGTACTCGATGCATTAAAAGGAAATTATCAGCTTTTGTTACTAACGAATGGCTCGCCGGACTTGCAAAACACAAAATTGTCGATTACAC
The DNA here is from genome assembly GCF_001591485.1 of Neobacillus fumarioli NBRC 102428. GTDB lineage: Bacteria > Bacillota > Bacilli > Bacillales > Cytobacillaceae > Neobacillus > Neobacillus fumarioli. The sequence goes on from NZ_BCUZ01000062.1 coordinate 8,219, forward strand.
CTGAACTGGTCCCTTATTTTGATTATATTGTCATTTCAGGAGAGTTTGGTAAAGGAAAGCCCGATCCGTCTCTTTATGAATATGCCTTATCAAAGCTGTCCCTTGAAAAAGAGAAAGTGATGATGGTCGGTGATAATTTAATGACAGATATCCTTGGGGCTAACCGAGCCGGGATTCGATCAGTTTGGGTCAATCGCCATCAAAAAGAACGAAACGAAGTCATTCCAACTTATGAAATACGTCATCTGGAAGAGCTGTTTCCAATTTTGGAGGAATTAAAGAGGAATTAGGGTTTTTTAGGATCACCCCGGCTGAAAATCATGAGGTGATCCTTTCTTTAACTATTCTTCTTTTGCTGCTCTTTTACTTGCTTTCTTACTAACAGTTGACTCACTGCCAAATTCTGTATCACTCGTTCTTACTTTGCTGCTGCCAGTGTGAGGCTGTTTTCGGTTATTGTTGCGATGGGTCATTTTTCTGCTCCTTTCTTTTGTATAGGTAGATGCTACAAGGCCGTAAAAATTTTTAGAGCCTATGTAGAACTCCTTTTATATAATGATGTACTTCACGAAAAATTATTACTTTAGAGAGATAATCATCTGAAAGGTATAACAAGTAATTTTGTTCAAAAGGCAGGGAAATACGCTGTAGTTATCGAATGTATTTAAAGTAAAAGTTTGAAATAGTTAGGGGTGTTCTAGAGTGAATCGTGTTATTTATTTTAAAAGCAGACCGAAGGGAATGCCGGATGAAAGCAATTTTGAAATGGTGAAAGAGCAGATCCCGGAAATTCAAGATGGCGAAGTATTGATCAAAACCCTCTATATTTCTGTTGATCCGTACATGCGCGGCAGAATGTCGGATGCAAAATCCTACGCCGAGCCTTATAAGGTAGGGGAACCATTTAAAGGAGGCATCGTTGGAAAAGTAATAGAATCCAAAAATGACAAATTCCAAGCAGAACAATATGTTGAAGGGATTCTTAATTGGGCTGAATACAGTGTGTCTAATGGCAGCGGTATTCGCAGGATAAAACCGGAATGGGGACCGATTACGACTTCGCTGCATGTCCTAGGAATGCCTGGTTTAACAGCCTATTTTGGGTTATTGTACATAGGACAGCCGAAAGAAGGAGAAACAGTTGTCGTTTCCGGCGCTTCTGGTGCAGTAGGGACGGTTGTCGGTCAAATTGCCAAATTGAAAGGCTGCCGGGTCGTCGGGATTGCTGGAGGGGATGATAAATGTGCCTTTTTAACCAATGAATTAGGGTTTGATGCTGCCATCAACTATAAAACTGTCGAAAATCTCCGCAAAGCACTAAAAGAGGCTTGTCCTAATGGTGTTGATGTTTATTTCGATAATGTTGGCGGAGCAGTAAGCGATGCGGTGATGTCAAGAATTAATTTCCAATCCCGGACGGCCATTTGCGGACAAATCTCGCAATATAATTTAGAAAAGCCGGAATTGGCTCCAAGAGTAGCAGGACAGCTCTTAAAGACCAGTTCGTTAATGAAAGGCTTCATTGTCTCTGATTATGCCGAGCATAACAAAGAAGCCTTAATCCAATTATCGCAATGGGTACGCGAAGGAAAAATCAAATATCGTGAGAGCGTGGTTGAAGGCTTTGAGAACACAGTAGATGCCTTTTTAGGATTGTTCCGCGGGGATAACATTGGCAAGCAGCTTGTGAAAGTGGCGGAGGAATAAGAATTGCTATAAGAAATTTCGATAAAAAATAAAGGTCCTTATGAACTGACATGAGGACCTATCAATATGTGTGTTTACCATTACTCTCGGAAAACCGTATTTAATTCTTGGATAATCTGAGTTTACTCTTGGTTAATCGCATTTTACTCTAGGATCATCTAAGTTTACTCTCAGATAACCGCACTTTACTACCAGAAGGAGCCGATTTTACTTCTGATGCCATCCCATAATTTGCAGCATAGAAAGCACTATTTCAATAATAATTAGAATTACGACAATCCATTCCACAAATAACCCTCTTATTGAATGACTAATCGTTGAAAAACCATCCATAATGTTATAGAGAATTTCTGTTTTGTTTTTCAATATTTTATATCGGTCGTTCAATTCAAAAAAATTTCCCATCTTATCATAGAATTCACTGGCACTGCTGCTCGTCCACGTAATATCGGGCTTATCTAAAATCATGATATAGGCAAGAGTGTTGTATTCATGGCGGACGATTTTTGCCGTTGTTCTTGCCAGCTCCTTGTTTCCGATTCTTAACTTGCCTTTTTCCAGCCTGTCAATCATTGTTTCCAGATTGTCCTGGATTTTTCCGAGTTGTTCTTCCGTTCTCTCAAGGGCAACTGATTTCGCGAGGACAGTCGAAATTAATTCAGGATAAAAAGGATCATATTCCGGCACGATGACGTATTCATCGGTTAGCTCTATAGAATCATTTTCTCCAATATGCAGGCTATAGTCATCGGTATATCTATTTGCATTCATAAGATCAAATTCAGGCTGAAAGTCTTGAAGAAATGTTAAAAATTTCGTGATTTCATGGATGTGAGAGATATTAATAAAGACAATACTGCCAAAGGAAAAAACGAGCACCATTTGCGAAGCGTCCAGTTCTTGCTGGAGGATTGATTGTAATATATTACCTTTCAGGATTAAAGGCTGCTCCCAGGTAAATTTCTTCGGAATGCCGCAATGAACAGCGATTTTGTTTAATTCAATTTCATTCGTGATGGCAAATGCTTTAAAGACTATGGCCCTCAATTTTGTCACTCCGCTTCATAATGAATTGCGACCTCTTACATCATTTTATTCTAAATAGGTTTAAACCATTCTTTATGAATTAAGGGATCAATTTAATTCTTGAAATGCAAAATATTTTCGATTATTATCTAATTAAATGCTCATGAAAGTAGGTGACTCCATATGCAATTGAACAAAATTGTGGAATTCCATAAAGCACTTGGTGATTTGACCCGCGTAAGAATTATCGCCCTTCTTCAACAAGGTCCGCTGCATGGGCAGGCGATTGCGGGAAAGTTAGGATTAAAACCGCCAACTATTACACACCATATGACGAAATTAAGGGAAGTTGGGCTGATCAAGGAACGCCGGGACAAAAACACGATCTACTTTTCGCTTAATACAAAAATATTGGAGATGAGTGCGAAGGCCATTTTAACAGTAGGAAGAGGAAGGGATGCCAATATGGATATGGCTGTAACTGTAGAAGAGAGAGAAGAGATCATTCGGAATTTATTTACAAATGATGGAAAGTTAAAAAATTTTCCTGCTCAACGAAAGAAAAAACTCGTTGTTCTTGAACATATGATCCAGGGCTTAGAGTTTGGTAAAGTCTATTCGGAAAAAGAGCTCAATGAATATTTAAAGCAGTATTATGATGATTTTGCCACTTTAAGACGCGAACTGATTATGTGTCAATTTATGTACCGGGAAAACAATCAATATGAGTTAAATCCAGTGGAATTATGGTGGATCCACTAAATTTTTTTACTAACAAAATTAGATAAATATAAAATTAGGTATCTGTAAAAGAAGGTGATGAACATTTCCATTTTAAAAAAAGAAAAACACTATCAGAAACTATTTATAGCTGGAATTGTAAATGGGGTGGGGGATCGTTTCAGTTCGGTTGCTGTTTTGGCAATGGTGATACAGTTAACAGGTTCAGGGGTTTCAGCAGGTATAACATTAGCTGTTCGAATGGTACCCTTTTTAGTGTTTGGACCAATTGGTGGAAAGCTGGCGGACCATTTTTCACGGAAGAACATTCTAATTACGACAGATCTTATAAGAATTGTGTTTGCTTTATCTTTTTTATTCGTACAAACGAAAGGGGATCTTTGGATTGTCTATGTGAGTTCATTTGTGCTAGCAGCAGGGGAAGCCATTTATACTCCTGCAAGGAAATCTACCATTCCGCTTCTTATAAACAAGAAACATATAGTAACAGTAAATGGTCTTGAACAAGCGTTAAGTGGAATTGTTTTAATCGGGGGAGCCATTTCAGGCGGTCTTGTTGCGTCTATTTTTGGCTCGGGTATGATATTTTGGTTGAACGCGGCTTCGTTTTTAGGTGCGGCAGTATTGATTTCAACCATTCCATTTCCAAAAAGGAACTTGGTGAATATTGCAAAGCAGCATCAAAAGGAACAAGTGTTCCACATCTTTAAAAAAATTATCAAAATGTCAGCTCCCGTGCAAATTGTGTTTTTATGGGATATTTTAATCGCTACTATGAACGGGATGGATAATGTTCTGATCAGTGTGTATGCGGTGAATGAGTACCATTTAGGAGATATGGGCGTCGGCCTTTTTTACGGGGCGTTAGGAATGGGGGTTACCATCAGTTCTTTTGTTTCTAATCGTTTGCGAAAAAATTTCCTTATGACAGGATTGGGTTGTCTTATAGTGGAAGGAGTCTTCCTATTGTTTTTGAGCAGAATTCATTTCGTTGTTTTAGCCGTTTTCATATTTTTTAGCTTGGCGTTTTTTTCCGGGATTGGGAATGCGTGCTTTGATACCATTTTAATGAAAGAAATTCCTGCTAAGCACCAAGGTACCATGTTTGGCCTATTTACGACCATTTCAAATCCAATATTAGGATTGTCGATGATGGTATCCGGAGCGGCCTTAGAATATATGAAGCCCCGTACATTGGGTTTTATTGGCGGGCTTGGCTATATAGCCATGGCCTTACTTCTTATAGGCGCTGTTTGGAGAAAAACTAATCAAAAGGCTATACAAGAAAGCAGCTTTTTTTAGGCTGCTTCCGTTTTTTATTTGGTTTTGTATTCCTTTTATACTTGACCTTCTCATGACACAGAAGGCGGTTTAGTAGAAATTACAACTCTGGCGGTGTTGAATAAACAATTTTTCTATACAAATAAGAAAAATCAGTTATAATATATATAAACTGTATAGTCAGTTTTTTTGAGAAATAAAATTTTTGAAAGGAGCGATAAGCACGTGAGAATTCAAAGGATTCAATGGGCTGGGATAATGCTGGAATGCGAAGAGGAGGTGCTGATGATTGATCCTATTTATGATAGTTATCAATCAAGCTTTTTTGGCCAGCCATTGGAAGAGTTATATGAGCTGTCCTCTTTTAAAAAACCGGATCTCATTGCGATCACTCATCTTCATTCCGACCATTTTGACCCGGTGTCCATTCGCACACATTTTGGCAGAAATGTTAGAATAATTGTACCAAAACAAAGTGTGGAGCAGATAAAATTAGCTGGTTTTAACAATATCACTGGTTTAGAAGTTGGAGAGAGTTTTCTTCAAGGTAATTTTGAAATTTTTGCAGAGTCGTCCGTCGATGGCTTAGGAGACAAACAAGTTTCGTGGGTAGTTAGGAGCAAGGAGCAAACTATTATCCATTGTGGAGATACTTTATGGCATGGGTTTTGGTGGAAAATAACAGAAAAATATGGCCCAATTGACGTAGCTTTTCTTCCGATTAACGCAGCAGTGGTTAGAGAAGAAGGAATGATCCCTAGCAACCAACCTATTTGCATGGGTCCTGAACAAGCGATTGCAGCGGCAAAAATACTACGATGCAAAATTTTAGTACCAATACATTATGGTACTTTTTATAATGGACCC
>NZ_BCUZ01000063.1 GCF_001591485.1 Neobacillus fumarioli NBRC 102428
TTTAATATAATAGTTTTGACAATACGAGACGTTGGTTGGAGGTTCTTCTATGACTATTTACCATTTTGTAGGTATTAAGGGGTCGGGAATGAGTGCTCTTGCACAAGTTCTTCATGATATGAAATTCCATGTGCAAGGCTCCGATGTCGAAAAGCGTTTTTTTACCCAGGCAGCCCTTGAACAATCAGGAATAAAAATCCTTCCGTTCAACAAGGATAACATTAAGCCAGGTATGACAATTATTGCAGGAAATGCTTTTCCTGATACCCATGAGGAAATTCAAGAAGCGATGAAGCTCGGACTTCCTATTGTACGTTACCATCGCTTTTTGGGTGATTTTATGCAAAATTTTACGAGTATTGCGGTTACCGGTGCACATGGGAAAACATCGACGACCGGCTTACTTTCTCATACGATTTCAGGGATTAAGCCGACTTCTTATTTAATCGGAGATGGTACTGGCAAAGGGAAAGAAGGAGCAGAATACTTTGTATTTGAGGCATGCGAATACCGAAGGCATTTCCTGTCGTATTTCCCGGATTACGCCATTATGACGAATATTGATTTCGATCATCCAGACTATTTTGCTAATATAGACGATGTTTTTTCTGCTTTTCAAGAAATGGCACTTCAAGTGAAAAAAGGGATATTTGCCTGTGGTGATGATGGCGAGCTGCAAAAAATCCAGGCTAAGGTGCCGGTTCTTTTCTATGGGTTTGATGAAGAAAATGACTATCAGGCAAAAAACATTGTGAAAACAACAGATGGAACCAGCTTCGATGTATTTATCCGCAATACATTTTATGATTCATTTTTTATACCGACCTTCGGCGACCATAATGTGTTAAACGCATTGGCCGTTATTGGGTTATGCCATTATGAAGAAATGGATGTACGGGCAGTAAAAGAACGTTTGATGTCATTCCAAGGGGTAAAACGAAGATTTTCTGAGAAAAAACACGGCTCGCAAATCTTGATCGATGATTATGCCCATCACCCGACGGAGATTAAGGCAACGATAGATGCAGCAAGACAGAAATATCCTGATCGTGAAATTGTAGCTGTCTTTCAGCCGCATACCTTTTCACGGACGCAAGCCTTTTTAGAGGATTTCGCCAAAAGTCTGCGCCTTGCCGACAAGGCCTATTTGTGTGAAATTTTCAGCTCGGCCCGTGAGAAAAACGGCAAGCTGTCTATTAAGGACTTGCAGGCGAAAGTGGAAGGTTCCGAAATTATTTCTGAAGAAGATACTTCTGTTCTGAAGAAACACCAAAATAGTGTTATTTTATTTATGGGAGCAGGGGACATCCAAAAATATCAGGAATCTTATGAAAAAGAATTAGTATAGAAAAAAGCGGAGGCTTAAAGCTAAAGTCTCCGCTTTCCGCTTTTATTTAAGATTTTCAGGATTCAGCCCTTGTAATTCAGGTACGACGAACAGTCCGTCTTTACGGATGAGTACATCATCAAAATAGATTTCTCCGCCGCCATACTCCGGGCGTTGAATATTGACCATATCCCAATGAATATTGGAATGATTTCCATTGAATGCATCATCATAGCATTGGCCTGGTGTAAAGTGGAAGCTTCCGGCAATTTTTTCATCAAATAAAATATCCTGCATCGGATCAAGAATATATGGATTGACGCCAATCGCAAATTCCCCAACATACCGGGCGCCTTCATCTGTGTCAAATATTTTAATAATCCGGTCCGTATCATTAGATTCTGCCTCAATAATTTTTCCATCCTTAAATGTCAACTTCACATTTTCAAATGTAAAGCCTTGATATGGAGAAGGTGTGTTATAGGTAATAACCCCATTAACAGAATCACGGACAGGTGCTGTATAGACTTCTCCATCAGGAATATTTAATCTTCCGGCACACTTGATGGCAGGAATATCTTTGATCGAGAAGGTTAAATCAGTCCCTGGTCCTTTAATATGAACTTTGTCGGTTCGATTCATCAATTCCACAAGACTGTCCATGGCCTTGTCCATTTTTCCGTAATCTAAATTGCATACGTCAAAATAAAAATCTTCAAATGCTTCCGTGCTCATTTTGGCCAATTGAGCCATCGAAGGAGTAGGATATCTTAAGACGACCCATTTTGTTTTTGGCACACGGATATCCCGGTGAACTTTTTTGCCAACCGTATTGCCTTGAATTTTCATTTTCTCGTCCGGAACGTCTGCCAGCTCATTGATGTTATTACCGGACCGAAGCCCTATGTATCCATCCATTTTACTCATGACGTTGGCTTCAAATTCAGCCATCAGATTAAATTGCTCTTCCTCAGCCCCCATTAGAAGAGCCCGGTCCACTTGATGATCTTTTAACAGAACAAACGGATATCCCCCTGCTTCATAAGCTTCCTTTACAAGCGCTGTGACAAGTTCTCGTTGGAGCCCAAAATTTTCAATTAATACTTTTTCCCCTTTTTGCAGCTGTACGGAGTAATTGATTAAATTTTTTGCCAGCTTTTCAATACGCGGATCTTTCATAGAAAATGCCTCCCCAAAAAGTAAACTGCTATTATATTTTACCCGAATAATAAATAAAAATTGAACTGCCAGGCTTGACTAAATTTTTTAGCATATAGCAGGAAAACAAGACAAATAGATGGAATTAATATAAGATAGATAACGAGGTTTAAACCCATGATAAATGGGTTATAAATAATTAAGCTTAAGTCGGAGGTTTAGGAATGCAAATCATTTTATATTTAAGTGTGGCGCTTATTGCCGTAGCGTTTCTTGTGCTTGTCATCTATTTATCAGTCACGTTAAAATCACTTCGAGGTACACTAAACAGTGTTACAGACACATTAAAAGGCTTGGAAAAACAGCTGGAGGGAGTGACTAGTGAGACGACATTGCTTTTGCGAAAAACGAATGCATTGGCAGATGATCTCCAGCAAAAAACCAAAAGTTTGAATAGTGTTGTAGAAGCAGTAAAAGATGTGGGAGTGACAGTCCATAAATTTAATGGTACACTTCAAACAATTACACATTCAATGGACCAACAGATTGAAAACAGTAAGGAAAAAATCTCCCAAATTGTGCAATGGAGTAACGTGCTTATTGAATTAAAAGATAAATGGCAGACAAGAAAGCAGGCCAAACAACAACGATTTACCGAGAAGGAAAAAGCAAGAGCCCATTAAAGCTTAAAAAACAAGGAGGTTATCCAAATGCCTAGAGATCATGAAAAACAGGAAATTACTCAAAGCCGTACTGAAGAACCAACTGGCAATAGTTTTTTGCTTGGAGCCGTGATTGGAGGGATCGTTGGGGGAGCAGTAGCCTTGCTATTCGCTCCAAAGCCGGGAAAAGAACTGCGGCGCTCGATAAGCAGCCAAGCAGGAGCGATACTTGATAAAACAGAACAAATACGGGAAAATGTTCGCTCTAAAAGCAATAAGCTTGTATCCAAAACCTCCAGCCTGTCTCACGGAATTGTCGAGCAATCCTCTGTGCTTCTTAACAAAGTAAAAACCAAAACTACTGTTTCATCAGAAAATAACGGAGAAGCTGAGTCAAACTATATTTCCATTGGAGTTTCTGGGAAGTCTGCTCCCAAAAAGCCTGCCGGAAAATCAAAGCCGGGTCAGGAAGAAATTAGAAAGAAATTGGCTGAAACCCAAAAAGCTTTTGACGAGGAAGAAAATAAAGTCAAGTTATAAACTGGATGTTTGTGATCCTTACGGTGAAGTGTTACAATGACTTCACCGTTTAATTTTTCTGGAGGTAATTTTCCATGCTGAAAAAAATTGAAACAACCGAACAATTTGAGGAGTTATTAAATAAAGAGAGTCGATTTTTTCTATTAAAGCATAGTTTAACATGCCCGATCAGTCAGGCTGCTTATCAGGAATATGAAAAGTTTGCCGAAGAACATCGAGACATTTCCACCTACTTTTTGGCGGTTCAAGAGGCCCGCCCATTATCGAACGCCATAGCAGAAAAGTTTCAAATTAAACATGAATCGCCGCAGGCCATCTTATTTTCTGATGGGAAAGCAGGATGGAATGCATCACATTGGAAAATAACAAGCCGTTCCTTGGAAAATGCCTTAGGTGCAGAATAATTTTTATAAATATGGCACCTTTAAATGACTTGCATCATACATTACGCTAATATATACTTTGCTGTTCTTTAACGCATAAAAGCGTTTAATTGGTAAAGAAAAAAGGGATGACAAAGAAAAGTATTTCCGTTATAATAAAGCCTAATTATATAAAAAATTCTAAAATTGAAAAATTGGTATTGCAGGCAGTTAGTAACTCCAAGATCAACCAAACTGATTTGCAAAGAAAGGACGGGGCGTTTGATGGGCAACAATGAATTGGAACAATTGAGAGCACGAATTGATGAAGTAAACTTGGAATTGTTAAGGCTGATCAATGAAAGAGCCATGCTTGTTAAGGAAATTGGCCGTGTGAAAGAGAGCCAGGGGGTATACCGCTTCGATCCGGTTCGTGAGCGGATGATGCTTGATAAAATTAAAGAACATAACGATGGTCCGTTTGACAATGCCACGATTGACCATATCTTTAAGGAAATTTTCAAAGCCGGGCTTGATCTTCAAAAAGATGATCATAAAAAAGCTTTGCTTGTTTCCAGAAAGAAGAAGCCGGAAGATACTATTGTTACATTAAAAGGCGAAGCAATTGGCGATGGCAAGCCGCATTTTGTATTTGGCCCATGTTCGGTTGAGTCTTACGAGCAAGTCGCAACCGTTGCTAAGGCAATGAAGGAAAAAGGATTGAAACTTCTAAGAGGCGGAGCGTACAAGCCAAGAACATCTCCTTACGATTTTCAAGGCCTCGGGGTAGAAGGGTTAAAAATATTAAAGCGAGTTGCTGTTGAATATGATATGGCTGTCATCAGTGAAATTGTGAATCCGGCTGATATTGAAATGGCACTTGATTATATTGATGTCATTCAAATTGGCGCACGTAATATGCAAAACTTTGAATTGTTAAAAGCTGCCGGTGCTGTAAATAAACCTGTTTTATTGAAAAGGGGATTGTCGGCAACGATTGAAGAATTTATTAATGCGGCAGAGTATATTATGTCTCAGGGGAATGGCCAGATTATCCTTTGCGAACGGGGAATCAGGACTTATGAGAAAGCGACAAGAAACACGCTTGATATTTCGGCAGTGCCGATTTTAAAACAAGAAACCCATTTGCCAGTAATGGTGGATGTTACTCATTCTACCGGCAGAAGAGATTTACTGCTTCCTTGTGCGAAAGCGGCAATTGCCATTGGTGCAGACGGCGTCATGGCTGAAGTTCATCCGGACCCTGCTGTTGCCTTATCAGACTCTCAGCAGCAAATGGACTTGGAGCAGTTTGACCAATTCTATACTGAATTACTTGCATCTAATTTTGTTCGTGTGTAAAATTAATAGAATGAGATCAGCCTTCTGCTCAAATGCTGCAGAAGGCTGATTTATTTGATTGCGGCTTTCAATTTCTTGTCGTATCATTAATTACATATTAAGATTGTATATTTTCTCACATAAGAAAATAAAAACATTCTTTCTGTACAAACATAACGGAAAACATGACTAGAAATTTAGATGCTGCAGTAAAATAAGGAAAACAATGTACGTTTAGGAGAGTGTGACAAGTGAATAATATTACGATTTATGATGTTGCCCGTGAAGCAAATGTTTCAATGGCGACTGTTTCCCGTGTCGTGAACGGGAACCCTAATGTAAAGCCAGTTACACGTAAAAAAGTATTAGAAGTGATTGAAAGATTAGGCTATCGGCCGAATGCAGTGGCAAGGGGACTGGCAAGTAAAAAGACAACCACTGTCGGAGTCATTATTCCCGATATTTCTAACATCTTTTATGCAGAATTGGCCCGCGGGATTGAAGATATTGCTACGATGTACAAATACAATATCATCTTAAGCAATTCTGACCAAAATAAAGATAAAGAACTACATTTGCTTAATACTATGTTGGGAAAACAAGTAGATGGGATTGTATTCATGAGTGACAATATTACATCTGAGCATGTAGAAGAATTTGAAAAGTCCCCTGTACCAATTGTGTTGGCAGGTTCCATCGAAAAATCCGAAAAAATCCCTTCTGTTAATATCAATTATGAACAGGCAGCCTATGATTCCATAAAAGAATTTATCGACCGCGGGCATAAGTCTATTGCCTTTGTCGTAGGGCCGCAGTACGAATACGATATTTCGTCAAAGAAGTTAGCCGGATATAAACGCGCATTGAGTGATGCCAATATTCCATTTAATGAAGAATTGATCATCGAAGGTGATTATACTTACGATTCCGGGCTCGAGGCTTTTGAGAAAATTCTTGATCTTTCCGTTAAGCCGACTGCGATTTTTGTCGATTCTGATGAAATGGCACTCGGAGTTGTGCATGGGGCTGAGGACAAAGGCTATAAAATACCAGAAGACTTTGAAGTGATTACTTCTGATAATACAAGATTATCCTTGATGGTTCGGCCGCAGCTTACAACGATTGTTCAACCATTATATGATATCGGCGCTGTTGCTATGCGTCTTTTAACAAAATTAATGAATAAAGAAAAAGTAAGTGGACATATTGTGGTTCTTCCACACCGGATTGAGCACCGCAAATCTACTAGAGATTAACAAAAAGAGCCGATAAACGGCTCTTTTTGTTAACTTGTTTTATCTTTCGCCTGGGAGCGAATAGGATATAGTGCTTTCTCAAGCGTAATGAGATTTTTTTTCGAGATTTCGGACTTTCTTGGAATTGGCGGATATAGGTTTTCCGGGTCATCCCATTCCTTTGGCAATTCTACTGGGGCTTGTGTTTGCCATGTATGAATCCAGTCCTCCGGCAATCTGCCATAACAATTAGAGTTTTCCGTCATTTCTAACCAAATGAGGGCCCATGCCCTTGGAACAACCCGCCAGATATCATAGCCTCCGCCACCGACGGCAATCCATCTGCCATTACAGTATTGATGGGCAATTTCGTGAGCAAGCTTTGGGATTTCCCGATATATTTTCATCGTTGTTGATAAATGGGTTAATGGATCGTAATAATGGGCATCAGCCCCGTTTTGTGTCAAAATTACATCTGGTTTGAAAAAATCTGCAACCTCTTTTATTGCGTGTGAATATGCGTGAAGCCATGATTCATCTTCTGTAAAGGCATCAAGAGGGATATTAAAAGAATACCCGTAGCCTGAATCCTGGCCTCTTTCGTTGATGTTTCCTGTGCCGGGAAATAAATATCTCCCGGTCTCGTGAATGGATAAAGTACATACATTTGGATCATCATAAAATGACCATTGGACACCGTCCCCGTGATGGGCATCCGTGTCCACATATAATACACGAGCGTGGTATTTTTCCTGCAAGTATCGAATGGCCACTGAAATGTCATTATAAACACAAAATCCCGAAGCTTTCCCACGGAAACCGTGATGCAGTCCGCCGCCGAAGTGGGCAGCATGAAGCGCTTTCCCGGACATCACTTCATCGACAGCGGCCAGTGTCCCACCGACTAATAAGGTACTAGCCTCATGCATATTAGGGAAAATCGGGGTATCTTCAGTGCCTAATCCATAGTTTTCCGCAATTTCTTGGGGAAGTTCTCCCTTTCCTGCTTTTTTGACGGCCTCGATATAGCTTGTATCAAGAATCAGTTTCAACTCTTCCTCTGTGGCCATTCTTGGTGGAATCATTTGGTTTGAGTCCAGAGCATTGAGCCGATTTAATAAGTCTACGGTCAGTTTAAGCCGAAATTGATTAAACGGATGATGGCTATTAAATTTGTAATTCAGCAATTCCTCTGAATAAATGAAAACTGCTTTATCATTCATAGATAACGTCACCTATGGTGTCTGCCGGATTCGATGTTACGATATCCGCTATCATTATTTCTTCCACATTCATTTGAAAATCCTCTCCAGTGTAAAATATTTTTATTAGTACATAAACCTGTTCATAAATCGGAGACGGTCAAATTTTTCGATTGATTCTTGATTTACGCGCTTTCCTATTCTTGCCATCAAACAGTTGGCTGGATGGGAACAAATTTCCGGATCATCTGTGGCATACCATTCAAGGCCGCCAGCATTCATCATTTTTTCCATCACTTTGCGATATTCCCAAACATTTAATTTTGTACCTTTTAAATCCCAATGCCAGTAATATTCTGTTGTAATAATGATATAATCTTCCATCGCCTCATCCATCATCGATACCATTAGAAGATTCTTCCCAACTGAACATCCTCTGAATTGAGGAATCACCTCTATGGCACCTAGTTCTATTAAATTGTCGATTTTTCCTTCAGACCAGCGTTCTAACGGATCAGGATAAAGATAGGTAACATAGCCGACAATGGTGTGATCATACCTTGCGATAATAATTCTTCCTTCTTCTAAATCGGCAATTTCAATTAATGCCTGATGCTGCTGGTGCGGCTGGCGAAAGGCGACGAGATCCCTATGAAATTCATAGCTGGCAATTTTATCTGAAGAAATGGGCCCTTCGATGATCAAAGTCCCATGTGGGGTTTTTAATTCTTTCGCGTTATAGGTTTTGATATGTTCCATTTGGTCACCACCTGGGGATTGGATTATATTTTCTATTATAGCATCATCGTAAAATTTTCAGTTTTAAAAGATAAAATGTTTTTAAAAATTGTGAATAGTCGTTATTTGTACTATAATAATTTTATAGAATTTCACCGACGATTCTCTTTAAGATTATTCGTTTGGGAAATGAGACTAGTAAAAGACGGCAGAGGGGGATTTAAATGAAGTTGGAAGCGTTACCAGTTGTTCAAGGAGATCACAACCTTCGTGATTATGAAGAAACTTATAAAAATTTTGACTGGAAAGATACTGAAAAGGAATTCTCCTGGAGTGTAACAGGCCGTGTAAATATGGCCTATGAAGCGATCGATCGCCATGCGGAAACTTATCGGAAAAATAAAATAGCTCTTTACTATCGTGATGATCATAGAAATGAAAAATATACCTTTAAGGAAATGAAGGAGCTGTCCAACAAAGCTGGAAACGTGCTGAAACGTTATGGAGATGTTGAAAAAGGCGACCGGGTATTCATATTCATGCCGCGTTCACCAGAGCTTTACTTTACTGTTTTGGGAGCTATTAAGCTGGGAGCGATTGTCGGTCCATTATTTGAAGCCTTTATGGAAGGAGCCGTCAGAGACCGCCTTCAGGACAGTGAGGCAAAGGTGCTGGTTACAACACCGGAATTATTAAACCGGGTCCCCGTCAAGGACTTGCCTGCCTTAAAGACTATTTTTGTTGTCGGCAAGAATGTGGAGGAAGACGGTATTTGCATTGATTTTCTGAAAAAATTTGAAGCTGCCAGCAAAGAACTGGAAATCGAATGGGTTGAACGGACCGATGGCCTCATTCTGCACTATACTTCCGGCTCCACTGGCAAACCAAAGGGAGTCTTGCATGTTCATAATGCAATGATCCAACATTATCAAACAGCCAAATGGGTATTGGATTTAAAGGATGACGATATTTACTGGTGCACGGCTGACCCTGGCTGGGTTACTGGTACTTCCTACGGAATTTTCGGGCCATGGTTGACCGGTACATCTAATGTAATCGTTGGAGGCCGGTTTACGCCAGAGACCTGGTATAAAATGATTCAGGATTTTGGCGTAACTGTTTGGTACAGTGCCCCGACCGCTTTCCGGATGCTAATGGGTGCCGGTGATGAACTGGTTAAGAAATATGATTTAAGCAGTCTGCGCCATATTTTAAGTGTTGGCGAGCCATTAAATCCGGAAGTGATTAAATGGGGAGCTAAAGTATTTAACCGGCGGATTCATGATAACTGGTGGATGACAGAAACCGGAGCTCAGCTGATCAGCAATTATCCTTGTATGCCAATCAAGCCGGGATCAATGGGAAAACCGATTCCGGGTGTTATTGCAGCCATCGTTGATAACCAAGGAAACATTCTTCCGCCATATCGGATGGGCAACCTGGCCATTAAAAAAGGCTGGCCGTCGATGATGCACACCATTTGGAATAATCGCGAGAAGTATGAATCCTATTTTCTTTCGGGAGATTGGTATGTTTCCGGAGATTCCGCTTATATGGATGAAGACGGCTATTTCTGGTTCCAAGGCCGTGTTGACGATGTCATCAATACATCAGGTGAACGTGTAGGACCGTTTGAGGTGGAAAGCAAGCTTGTGGAGCATCCGGCTGTTGCGGAAGCCGGTGTAATTGGCAAACCGGATCCTGTGCGTGGGGAAATTATTAAAGCTTTCATCGCGTTAAGGGATGGATATAAGCCATCAGAGGAATTGAAAGAAGAAATCAGGGTATTTGTGAAAAAAGGTCTTGCTGCCCATGCTGCACCAAGAGAAATTGAATTCCGCGACAAGCTGCCAAAAACACGAAGCGGTAAAATCATGAGACGTGTCTTGAAAGCTTGGGAATTGAACTTGCCGACTGGTGATTTATCAACAATGGAAGATTAATAAGATCAGTTTACGTAAATAAAAAAATCCGCACCGAATATTTCGGTGCGGATTTTTTAACCAGATAGAAAAGGGATATTTTTGTCTTGTAAATCGTACAGTCCCTCCAGTTTTGTTCTTCATCACCCTAATGAAGGATAGTTTCCTTTTTTGAAGCACCGGCTTTGTCCTTCATCGCCCCAATGAAGGACAATTTCCTTTTTTCAAACCCGGGATTTGTCTTTCATCGCCCCAATGAAAGACAGTTTCCTTTTTTCAATCCTCGGTTTTGTCCTTCATCATCCCAATGAAGGACAATTTCCTTTTTTCAAACCCGGGATTTGTCTTTCATCCCCCCAATGAAGGACAATTTCCTTTTTTCAATCCTCGGATTTGTCCTTCATCGCTCCAGTGAAGGACAGTTTCCTTTTTTCACGATCCAGTTTGGGGGCGTCTTAATTTGGTACTATGACTGTTCCAACCGTCACAAGGTTGGAAGGTGCCGATTCTCTCCCAGCGATATCGACAGCTGTAATATAATAAGTGCCGCTGTCAGCGGTAAACTTGAGGACAGAACCACTGGCAGGAATACTGGCTACTTTAGCAGAGGAAGCTCCGCCCCGGTATATTCTGTAGCCGACAACATCACGATCCGGCGGAGATGTCCAGCTTAAAGTATGATCAGAAACTGTTACATTTACAGGGTCTGGGTTTTTTCCGTTATCGCTTATCTTAGAGGCAGATGCAAATACTTTTCTCCAGCCGGCCTGGTCGGGAATCAATTCACTATAATCCGTGAAATTCTTTCCAGCCATTCGTGCAATAAAATCCTGATTTAAAAGGACACCAGTTTGGGTAAACTCTGACGGTGTTGATTTTAGGGCTAAATACTTTTTACCGCCAATCGTGACTAATTTTCCATTCATCAAACTGTCATCCACTTTTGTTGGAACATATTTGTCATTAAAATAATCACTTTCAACAAGTCCTGCCTCACGACAGGCATCTGACGGAAGAAGGCCGCTTGCTGCACAAATAGAGCGTTTGACAATTCCGGAAGGCATTTGAAACGACTCTTTTGGTGCAATTAAAGTAGGATTGATTTTATAGGCTGCATTGATTAATTGAGCCCAAAGATTATTGGTACGCTGGCTATAGGACATTCCCGGTGTTTCCAGTGATTTTTGTGTATCATAACCGGTCCAGATCCCAAAGGTAATATTGGGATTGCTGGCAACGAACCATGAATCGTAATAATTCACTCCTGTACCAGTTTTTCCTGCCCAATCCGCTGTAAAATCCAAGCGGTTTTTAATTCCTGATGCTGTCCCCATTTTAATTACATCCCGCATCATATCAAGGGTTAGAAAAGCCGTTTGCGGTGTGAAGACATCCACTGGTTTCACTTCGTGCTTGTAAATCACTTTCCCTCTTTTATCGACAATTTTTTCAATTACGTAAGCATCAATAAATTTTCCGCTGTTGGCAAAGGTGGTAAATGCATTCGTGTTTTCTTCTATCGTTACACCACCGCTGATGGAGCCGATGCCGGCTGCCGGGTTTGTGTAATCATCCTTTGTTAATGAAGAAAAACCCATCTTCTCCAAATATTTTGCAGGGTTTTGATTCAAAATCGATTCATACACAAGAATCGCCGGAACATTATAAGATTTTGCCAATGCATACCGTGCCGAAACTAAGCCGTTGTATCGATAGTCATAGTTATGCGGCCATACTTTTTCCGGATGTGCCGGGTCAAGATGTGATTCGACATCTGCAAGCCTTGTGCCTGGTGAGATTTTTCCCATCTCAATGGCAGGTCCATAGACGAGAAGCGGCTTCATCGTTGATCCGTTTTGCCGCAATGCACTTGTGGCGTGATTCAGCTGCTGTCTTTGAAAATCCCTGCCGGCTACGAAACTGATAATTTTTCCAGTCTTATTTTCAATCAACATCGCTCCGACTTCCACAGGTTCCATGATCGTTTTCATGCCTCCTGTATCGGGATCTGTTACAGTCTGCGGTTTATCCGGCCCATAATATGGATAGTTGTCTTTCACTTTTTGCATAGCATCATATATATCTTTATCAATCGTTGTATAAATTTTGTAGCCATTTTGGTGTAAATCATGGCTTGCATGTGTTTGGTATTTATGATATAGCGCCTTATTTGTTTTCAGTTCCTGTTCAGAATGTCCATCTTTTTTCGCTAACTCCAATGTCAATATGTCAATCGCCCTGCTTTCGATCTCTGCTGTAAGCCACGGGTATTTTTCACTAGTTATGCTAGCAGGACCGATAAAATCCTTTGTAATGTCATAGGCCGCTGCTTGATTATATTGTTGTTCGGTTATGTAACCGTTATCATACATTCTTTTTAAAACTGTTTTCATTCTCCTAATGCTTGGCTCGAGGTTTTTCTTGATCTTTCCTTCATTGGTAAATGGGGTATAGCCAAAAGGACTTTGCGGCAGACCGGCAATGAAAGCCGCTTCCGGCAGTGTTAAGTCACGGGCACTTTTTCCAAAGATGCCTTTTGCCGCAGCCTGAACCCCGGCAATATTGCGGCCCGAGGAATTTCTGCCGAATGTCGCAACATTTAAATATGCTTCTAGGATTTCCTTTTTGCTGAAAAATTTCTCCAGCCTAAGTGCCAGTAGTAGTTCACTTGCTTTTCGTTGAAAGGAAACTTCATCGGTTAAGATCTGGTTTTTAATTAATTGCTGGGTCAGCGTACTACCTCCAGTTTGAATTTGGGAGGAAGTTAATTCCTGAAATATGGCCCGGAAAACAGCTTTAGGAACAATACCTTGATGTTGATAAAAGTATTCGTCTTCTGTGGCGATCACACCATCAATCAAATAGTTAGAAATTTGATCAAGTTGTACCTCCTCACGCTCAAGGTCTGTCCTTAATTTACCGAGATAAACATTATTAGCAAAATATAATTCCGAAGTGGCAGTGTAATCATAAATATCTTTTTTCATACGGTCGTATGATCGGATCGGTTCGTCCTTTACGAGTGAAGCAAAGTAACCAGCCCCGATCCCGAATACAAAGGCGCTTCCAATTAAGACGGTCATGATCACAAGCAGAAACAAGTTCCAAGTAACGAGATAGGTAATTCTTGCAGTTTTGACTGTTTTTTGATTGGTTATAAAGTTATACAGAGGTTTCACTTTATTGAGTAAAGCCCGCCATTTTTCTTCCATAGCAACACCTCACTAAAATATATTTAGTATACCATAAAGAGGAAATAAAAATTGACAATATCCTGCATTTTTCTAAAATCTTCGAGCCAGGAAATAAGAAAAACGCAAGCGCCTTGGTCAGCCTG
>NZ_BCUZ01000064.1 GCF_001591485.1 Neobacillus fumarioli NBRC 102428
ATAGCTTACTCGAAGAGGATTATGTTCAGCTCGTCGTATGCCTGCAAGGAGGATTATGCGGAGAAGCAGGCAGGCTGACCAAGGCGCTTGCGCTTTTCTGAAGCTGTCGAAGAAAAAGACAGCTTTTTCCTTGTATTTTTAATATTATTTAGTAAAATAAAGATGTCAGACTTCTGACGATTGAGAAATCGCTTAACGGTTATTCCAGTCTATTTAGGGAAACATAAGCTGGAAAGTAAGTAAAGCACAGCAAAAATTCTGAATTCGATGAAAACGTTCTCAATATAAATATGGCAGGGAGGAAATAGCTATGGTGGCAGGTACATATAAACGTATTTTTATAATCGTAATGGACTCCGTTGGAATAGGGGAAGCCCCGGATGCAGAAAAATTTGGCGATAAAGGTGCGGACACACTAGGACATATCGCCGAACATATGAATGGGCTGAATATGCCGAACATGGGGAAACTCGGCTTAAGCAATATCCGTGAATTGAAAGGCATTGCAAAAGCTGAGCAACCGTTGGCTTGCTATACGAAAATGAGAGAGGCTTCCAATAGTAAAGATACGATGACTGGGCACTGGGAAATTATGGGACTAAATATTAAAACTCCATTTAAAGTATTTCCGGAAGGATTCCCGGAAGAACTCATTGCTGAATTAGAAAAACGTACCGGACGTAAAGTGATTGGCAATAAACCGGCAAGCGGCACGGCAATCATTGACGAGCTTGGTGAAGAGCACATGAAAACAGGAGCAATCATTGTGTACACATCTGCGGATTCCGTTCTGCAAATTGCTGCACATGAAGGGATTATACCGCTTGACGAGCTGTATAAGATATGCAAGATTGCCAGGGAATTAACGCTTGATGAGAAATATATGGTCGGCAGAGTCATTGCCCGCCCATTTATTGGAGAACCAGGCCATTTTACGCGGACTCCAAACCGGCATGATTATGCCTTAAAGCCATTTGGCCGTACGGTTATGAATGAATTGAAGGATGCCGGCTTCGATGTTATTGCCATCGGAAAAATTTCCGATATTTATGATGGCGAGGGCGTAACGAAATCTCTAAGAACAGTCTCCAATATGGATGGTATGGATAAGCTTATTGAAACAATGGATATGGATTTCACAGGAATCAGCTTCGTCAATCTAGTTGATTTTGATGCCTTATATGGACATCGTCGTGATCCGGAAGGGTACGGAAAAGCGCTGGAACAATTTGATACGAGACTTCCTGAAGTGTTGGCCAAGATGAAGGATGATGATTTGTTAATGATTACAGCAGACCATGGAAACGATCCGACTGCTCCCGGAACAGACCATACAAGGGAATATGTTCCACTACTCGTTTATTCAAAGACGATGGAAGAAGGAAAAGAACTGCCGTTAAGGGAAAACTTTGCAGATCTCGGTGCAACGGTAGCGGAGAATTTCCATGTAAAAATGCCGCCGTATGGCAAAAGTTTTTTAGACGAATTGAAAAAAGGAGCAGGAACATGGTGAGCGAAAAAATTTATGAGGCTGCAGAATTTTTAAAAAAGAAGTATCAAAACACGCCAAAGATCGGCCTTATTTTAGGGTCAGGCTTGGGAGTTTTAGCGGATGAAATTGAAAATCCAGTGAAAATTCCTTATGGGGAAATTCCACACTTTCCGGTTTCTACTGTCGAAGGCCATGCCGGACAGCTCGTTTTTGGTGTTTTGAGCGGAGTTGAGGTCGTCGCCATGCAGGGGCGGTTTCATTTTTATGAAGGATATAAGATGGAGCAGGTAACATTCCCGGTACGGGTTATGAAGGCAATTGGGGTGGACATTCTCATTGTGACGAATGCGGCCGGCGGTGTAAATGAAAACTTTGCCCCGGGGGATTTAATGATCATTACCGATCATATTAACTTCACAGGCACCAATCCATTAATCGGACCAAATGATACAAAGTTTGGCGTACGATTCCCGGACATGTCGGAGGCCTATTCGAAGGAATTGCGGACATTGGCGAAAGAAACGGCGTCACGTCTCGGTCTTGATGTGAGAGAAGGCGTTTATTTCGGTTTTCCGGGTCCAGTATATGAAACACCTGCGGAAATTCGTATGGTTCGGGTGCTAGGCGGCGATGCTGTGGGAATGTCAACGGTTCCGGAGGTAATTGTTGCCCGGCATAGCGGGTTAAAGGTTCTTGGCATTTCCTGCATTTCCAACATGGCAGCCGGTATTTTGGATCAGCCGCTGACACATAGTGAGGTCATTGAAACAACAGAAAAAGTAAAAGCAGATTTTCTGCGTTATATTAAGGAAATAGTAAAGAATCTTCAGGAACGTAAGACTGAGGAAAGTGGGGAATAAAAGAATGAGAATGGTCGATTTAATTGAAAAAAAGCGTGATGGGCATGAATTATCAACCGAAGAAATTAATTTTATCGTTAAAGGGTATACAGATGGGTCGATTCCCGATTATCAAGTCAGTGCTTTAATGATGGCAATTGTGTTTCAAGGTATGACAGAAAAAGAACGGGCAGACCTAACGATGGCGATGGTGAAATCAGGCGACCAAATTGATTTGTCCCAAATTGAAGGAATCAAGGTGGATAAGCATTCGACCGGTGGTGTAGGCGATACGACTACATTGGTTCTTGGACCGTTAGTTGCTGCAGTTGGAGTTCCGGTAGCAAAAATGTCCGGACGCGGGCTCGGTCATACCGGAGGAACGATTGACAAACTGGAATCTGTGGCAGGTTTTCATGTAGAAATCGATAATAAGGAATTTATTAAACTGGTCAATAAAAATAAAATTGCGGTGATCGGTCAAAGCGGAAACTTAACCCCGGCCGATAAGAAACTATATGCGTTAAGAGATGTAACGGCAACGGTCGAAAGCATTCCGTTGATTGCCAGTTCCATCATGAGCAAAAAAATTGCTGCCGGTGCAGACGCGATTGTCCTTGATGTAAAAACGGGGGCAGGTGCTTTTATGAAAACGCTCGAGGATTCACGGGAATTGGCAAAAGCAATGGTGCGGATCGGAAACAATGTCGGCAGAAGAACGATGGCCGTTATTTCCGATATGAGCCAGCCGCTCGGGTATGCGATTGGAAATGCACTTGAGGTCAAAGAAGCCATTGACACATTGAAAGGAGAAGGTCCGGAAGATCTGACTGAACTATGTTTAACTCTTGGCAGTTATATGGTTTACTTAGGCAACAAGGCAGATTCTCTACAAGAGGCACGAGAGAAGCTTGAGCAAGCTATTCAAGACGGTTTAGCACTCGAAAAGCTGAAAGTTTTCCTAAGCTCACAGGGCGGTGATGCATCGGTTGTGGATGATCCCGGAAAGCTTCCGCAAGCCAAATATCAATTTGAACTGGAAGCAAAAGAAGACGGTTTTATAGCTGAAATTACTGCCGATGAAGTGGGCACAGCGGCCATGCTCCTTGGCGCCGGCCGGGCAACAAAAGAGTCCTCCATTGATTTGGCTGTCGGCCTCGTACTAAGAAAGAAAATCGGCGACCAGGTGAAAAAAGGAGAATCCCTAGCCACCATCCATAGCAACTTCGAAGATGTCAGCGAAGTCAAACAAAAGCTATATGATCATATTAAAATATCACCGGAAAAAACAACCGCCCCAATCTTAATTCACGAAGCCATAACGGAATAAGGTGTCAGGCACCATGTGAAAATTTCACATGGTGCCTGACACCTTTTTTTATAAAAATGATAGGTAATTTTTGTATAAAGTAATCGTTTTTGGAAAAAATGGGGCTATAAAGAATGGAGGGTTATGGAATGAAACGATTTGTCTCTTTATGGATGGTCACCATCCTGTTATTGAGTATATGGAGGCCATCTGCTTTTGCGGCGGAGGAAAAGAAAAGTCCATCCGAGCTTGCCGGGAATGTGAAGTCCGCTATTCTAATCGAGCGTGACACCGGAAAAATCCTTTATGAGAAAAACGCTAACCAAGAACTGCCGCCGGCAAGTATGACAAAAATTATGACCATGCTGCTAATAATGGAAGCCATTGATAAAGGAAAACTTTCGTGGAATGAGAAAATCCGCACAAGTGAATATGCAGCTTCTATGGGCGGATCGCAAATTTTCCTTGAACCCGGCGAGGAAATGACAGCGAAGGAAATGATGATGGGAATCGCCATCGGTTCTGGAAATGATGCAGCAGTTGCGATGGCCGAGAGGATTGCTGGTTCAGAGGAAGCTTTCGTCGATATGATGAATCAAAAAGCAAAACAATTAGGACTCAAGCATACCTTCTTTAAAAATGTAACCGGCCTGCCAGTAAGCGGGCATTACAGTACAGCGTATGATATGGCAATTATGGCCAAAGAGCTGCTCAAATATGAAGATATTACGAAATTTACCGGTATGTACGAATCCTATCTCCGGGAAAATACGGACAAAAAATTCTGGCTGGTCAATACAAACAAACTGGTTCGTTTTTATCCCGGTGTCGATGGTCTAAAGACAGGTTTTACAGCTGAGGCCAAATATTGTTTAACAGCTACGGCGCAAAAAAACGGAATGCGGGTTATAGCCGTTGTATTTGGTGCGCCAACATCCAAAGAGCGAAACGCAGAAGTAACCAAAATGCTGAATTACGCATTTAGTCAATATCAAACTCACCCGATGTTTAAAAGAAACCAAAAAATCGGATTGGCAAAAGTAAGCAAAGGACAGGAAAAAACAGTTACCGCAGTTACAAGTGAACCCCTTTCCTTACTGACAAAGAGAGGGGAAAAAACAGAAAATGTGACAAAAAAGGTGATTTTCAAGAAAAATCTGAATGCCCCAATCCATAAAGGGGATACAATTGGAACCATTAAGCTTATTAAAGATGGAAAGGTAATCTTAGAGAGCCCGTTAGTAGCAGCCAAGGATGTAAAAGAAGCAAACTGGTGGACCTTGTTCAAGCGGTCATTCGGCATGTTTACGAAAGCTGGCAAATAAAGTCGAACTGCAAAATTAATTCACTTCTTTTAGCGAAAAACAACTAGTTTTGTATGTTGAGAAGGAAATTGATGAACGAAAGGCGAATTGACTCCCTATACCAGATGAAGGAGGACTTGGGATAGTGAGTCTAAACATTGAGTTGGAAACAAAACACGATGTTTTATGCATTCGTTTAAGCGGTGAATTGGATCATCATACAGCTGATGAACTGCGCGATCAAGTTTCAGCCGTCATAGAGAAAAATAAAATTCGCCATATTGTATTGAATCTTGAACAGTTAACGTTTATGGACAGCTCCGGATTAGGCGTTATTTTAGGAAGGTACAAACAAATTAAGCAGGTGCACGGCGAAATGGTGGTTTGTGCAATTTCCCCAAGCATTCAAAGACTTTTCGACATGTCTGGTTTATTTAAGATCGTGAAAATGGAACCGACTGAAGAATTTGCTTTGCAAAGATTGGGGGTGGCCTAAAGTGAAGAATGAAATGAATTTGCAGTTCAGTGCTTTAAGTCAAAATGAGTCTTTTGCACGTGTAACCGTCGCCGCATTTATTGCCCAGCTTGATCCGACTATGGATGAACTTACGGAAATTAAAACGGTTGTATCAGAAGCCGTTACAAACGCCATTATTCATGGTTACGAAAACGATCCAAATGGAATTGTCTATATTCATGTAACAATTGAAGATGGTTTGGTTGATATCACCATTAAAGATGTTGGTGTCGGAATTGTCGATGTGGAGGAAGCTCGTCAGCCATTATTTACAACAAAGCCGGAATTGGAGAGATCCGGCATGGGTTTCACCATCATGGAGAATTTCATGGATGAGGTAGAGATTCATTCACAGCCAGGCAGCGGAACTGAGGTTAGACTACGAAAGCATATACAAAATCGTACAATGCTTTGCAATTAAGGAGACTTGCCAATGGATGTGGAGGTCAAGAACGATAAAAATCAAGCATATTTAAAGGATCATGAGGTCAAGGAACTTATTAGAAAAAGCCAAGAAGGTAATCAGGAAGCAAGAGATTTAATTGTTGAGAAAAATATGCGCCTTGTCTGGTCTGTTGTTCAGCGGTTTCTCAACCGTGGATATGACCCGGATGACCTGTTCCAAATCGGCTGTATCGGATTGTTGAAATCAGTTGATAAATTTGATCTATCCTTCGATGTTAAGTTTTCCACCTATGCTGTTCCCATGATTATTGGCGAAATTCAGCGCTTTATCCGTGATGATGGGACGGTGAAGGTCAGCAGATCATTGAAAGAGATGGGGAACAGAATCCGCAAGGCGAAGGACGAATTATCGAAAACACTGGGGCGCATTCCAACCGTTCACGAAATCGCAGACCATCTTGGACTGACTGCAGAGGATGTCATCCTTGCCCAGGAAGCTGGCAGGACGCCATCATCCATACACGAAACGGTTTATGAGAATGATGGAGATCCCATTACTTTACTTGATCAAATTGATGACGGAAATGGTGGAAAATGGTTTGATAAAATTGCGTTGAAAGAAGCTATCTCAGAACTGGATGAGCGTGAAAAACTAATCGTTTATTTACGATACTACAAGGACCAAACCCAATCAGAAGTAGCCGTCAGACTCGGAATTTCACAAGTTCAAGTTTCAAGACTTGAGAAAAAGATCTTACAGCAAATGAAAGACCGTATGGAATTATAGCCATACGGTCTTTATTTTTATCTAACATAAAAAAAAGGAAATAACACATACTATCAACATGAGAAAATCAATGTGTGGGAAGTGAGTGTTTTGGAAAAAACAATCTACCTCCGCATGCGGAATCGTGTACAGGTTCTGCCAAACCAGAATGTTTGCCTAAATGACATTGCACAAATCATTGCCCCAGTAGAGGAACTTCAAGCGTTAAAGAACCTCCATGTACATCAATTGAAAGAAACGGATGGCAATATCGTGGTCATTGATGTCATGAAAGTGATCCGCTTAATCACCGAAAACATGAAGGATTCGGAAGTGCAATCGATTGGTCCCGCGCAAACCATCGTCGAAGTCATTTCGAAGAAAAGACGCGTTTCCATTCCTTTTTTTCTTTTAATTTGGTTTTTATTATTTTTTGGCTCAGCTATGACATTGATGAATTTTCATGATGAAGTCAGCATGAAGAGCGTTCAGGAAAAAATTTATACAATTATTACCGGAAAGAAAGAGGCAAAGCCGCTGGTTTTTCAAATCCCTTATTCGATTGGCCTGGGGCTGGGGATGATATTATTTTTTAACCATGTATTTAAAAAGCGGATTAATGATGAACCGAGCCCATTGGAAGTTGAAATGTTTAATTACCAGATGGATTTAGATAATTATGTGATCTTGCATGAAAATAAGGAAAGTATGAAACGGGTTTATGACGATTAAAATTATTGCTGTCATGTTTCTCGGCCTGGCAAGCGGGCTGGCTGTGGGCTCGGGATTTGTGGCGTTCCTAACGGTCCTTGGAATTATTCCCCGGCTGACACAGCTTTCCAAAACAATGAAAATGATTCGTCAGTATGAATGGGCAGTAATTATTGGTGCTCTATCTGGCGTACTGGCAAGTTTACGAGATCCTGAGTTTGGGCTTTCTCCCTTTTTCCTAATTCCCTTAGGTTTGACAGGTGGAATATTTGTAGGAATGCTGGCTGCGGGACTTACAGAAGCAGTAAATGTATTCCCGATTCTGGCCAAAAGAATCCGATTAGATGGAGAAATTGTCATTTTAATTATGGCGATTGTATTAGGGAAGATTGCCGGGTCCATATTTCAGTGGGTATATTTTGTTCATCATTAGCAAAGCGTAAGGCGGCGACAAGCTCCCTTTTAGCCTTTTTGAGGTCCCGCTTGTGACCTCGAGCCGCTGGCGCCAGAAGCTAGACTATTCTCAAAATCGAAATTTTTACTTTTTTCAGCCTGAAAGGACATCAAAGCATGAGTACACGACGGCGTGTCATTTTAATTACTGACGGTGATGAATATACGAAAAGAACATTACATCAAGTTGCCAAAAGGGTTGGAGGCTGCTGTATTTCAATGTCGCAGGGAAATCCGACCAAATTATCTGGACCGGAAATTATCCAGTTAATTAAACAGGCAGCTAATGATCCTGTGTTGGTAATGTTCGATGACAGCGGAATAGTTGGTGAAGGTGCTGGTGAAACAGCGCTTAAATATGTTGCTCAACATCATGAAATTGAGGTACTAGGAGTTGTTGCAGTTGCGGCCAATACGAAACTAGAATGGACAAAAGTTGATGTTTGTATTGACCGCGATGGATTCTTAACTCCATATGGTGTAGATAAATATGGTATACCTGAACTCGAAATTGGCAGAATAAATGGGGATACTGTCTATTGTCTTGATCAGTTAAATGTACCCATTATCGTAGGAATCGGGGATATTGGCAAAATGGCTAGACACGATTCTTACAAAATTGGTTCCCCGATCACCGAAAAAGCAGTCGAACTCATCCTGGAAAGGAGCGGCTTTTATGACGAGCATTAAAGAGCAAAAATGGTCAATCCCGCAATCGGTTCATGAAGTTGAAAACTATATGAAACAACGGGTTGGACTTGGAATAAGTTTTGACTTGAACGAAAGAAAATTGAAAATCCTGGATACAGATGTTTATTTATATTGTATAAGCGGCTTATGTGATACGCTTTTTATCACACATCTAATAGAAGAACTAGTAGAAATTAATGATCATGAAGAATCAGGATCAGATGTATTTAAAATTATTGAGAACAGACTTGTCAATTATTCGGTTGAAAAAAATGATCAACTTGATTATATGATCGATAAAGTTTTGTCCGGATTACTCGGAGTTGTCGTCGATGGTGCGGATCAGGCATTTATTATTGATGTTAGAAGTTACCCTGGCCGTTCTCCTCAAGAACCGGACACCGAAAAGGTAGTCCGCGGTGCGCGGGATGGTTTTGTTGAAAATATTATTATGAACACTGGATTAACAAGAAGAAGAATCCGTGACGAGCGGTTGCGCTTTGAAATGATTAGAGTTGGAAAACGTTCAAAAACGGATGTTGCTATAGGATATATCCAGGATGTTGCAGATCCGGATTTAATTAATATCATAAGGAAAGAACTAGAAAGTATTGATACAGACGGGATTCCCATGGCGGACAAAACGATTGAAGAATTTCTGATCAATCAGGGGTGGAATCCTTTTCCGTTAGTCAGATACACCGAAAGAGCGGACGTGGCTGCAGCGCATCTATTGGAAGGTCATGTGATCGTTTATTGCGATACATCACCAAGCGTTATTATTGCACCAACTACTTATTTTCATCATGTGCAACATGCAGAAGAATTCCGCGAATCCCCTCCGTTAGGAACGTTTGTCCGCTGGGTGCGATTTTTAGGTGTGCTAACGTCGATTTTCTTACTGCCGTTATGGCTATTGTTCGTATTGGAGCCATCCCTCTTGCCGGAAAAACTGTCTTTTATCGGTCCGAATAAAACAACTCATATTCCTACTGTTGTGCAGCTATTTATCGGGGACTTCGGGATAGAGTTTTTACGGATGGCAGCGATCCATACACCTACACCATTATCAACAGCAATGGGCTTAATTGCGGCTGTTTTGATTGGGCAAATTGCCATTAGTGTTGGCTTATTTACTCCGGAAGTCATCCTTTATGTAGCAGTGGCGGGGATTGGAACATTTACCACCCCAAGTTATGAACTAAGTGTGGCAAATAAAATTGCCAGAATGCTTTTAATGATCATAGTGACCATTTTTCATACACCAGGCTTTGTCGTTGGGGTTACCCTGTTTTTCATTTTTCTCGCCAATATGCGTGCACTTAATACACCATATTTGTGGCCTTTTTTGCCTTTTGAACCAAAAGGATTTATGCAAATTCTCTTCCGCAGGGCTATTCCGGGTTCACTCTTAAGACCAAGTATCGTTCATCCAAGAAATCGTTACCGTCAGCCTCCTGAGAGTTAAAAAGAAATTGCAGAATACTAACAATTATGCTAAAGTAATTTTAATTGAATAAAGTGATAAAGAATATAAAATAGGCAGTGTCTATGACGGATTCTGTCTATTTGTTTATTAATTTTCACAATGAACTTCATAGACGATATTGAGTTGTAACGGAGAGAGGGAAGGGAATGTATTTCTATGGAACTACAGGTGTTAACCAAAAAGGGAATTTAGAAATCGGCGGTGTGGATACTGTCGAGTTAGTCCGGCAGTATGGAACACCGCTTTATGTTTATGATGTGGCTTTGATTAGAGAAAGGGCGCGCGGGTTTAAGAAAACCTTTGAAGATCAGAACATAAAGGCTCAAGTAGCTTATGCGAGCAAAGCCTTTTCAACAGTCGCTATGGTTCAGCTTGCCGAGGAGGAAGGTTTATCGCTTGATGTGGTTTCAGGCGGCGAATTGTATACAGCCATTAAAGCAGGATTCCCGCCTGAAAGAATTCATTTTCACGGAAATAATAAAAGCAAAGCAGAATTAGAAATGGCATTGGATCATAAAATTGGCTGCATTGTGGTCGATAATTTTTATGAATTGGAATTGTTAAAGACCATTTGTCACGTGAAAAATACCGATGTTAAGATCCTGCTGCGTGTTACACCGGGAATTGAAGCACATACCCATGATTATATTTTAACTGGGCAAGAAGATTCGAAGTTTGGATTTGACCTGCAAAATGGACAAGCGGAACATGCATTAACAGAGGCTCTTAAATTTGATCATTTTCAAGTTTTAGGGGTTCACTGCCATATTGGTTCACAAATTTTTGAAACAACCGGATTTTTGCTGGCATCCGAGAAAATAATCAGTAAATTGTCAGAGTGGAAAGATCAGTTTGGCTTTGAAGCGAAGGTGCTGAATTTAGGCGGTGGTTTTGGAATCCGTTATACGAAAGAAGATGAGCCGATCCCGCCTTCCCAATATGTAATTGAAATTATTAAACAAGTGCGAACTCTTACAAATCAGTATGCTATGCCAATGCCGGAAATTTGGATTGAACCGGGCCGTTCCCTTGTAGGAGATGCCGGGATCACATTATATCAAGTTGGTTCATCGAAAGAAGTTCCAGGAGTAAGAAAATATTTAGCAATAGATGGAGGTATGAGTGATAATATTCGCCCTGCCTTGTATCATGCGAAATATGAAGCGGTATTTGCCAATAAACCATTAGCCCAGCCTAGCGAAACGGTATCCATCGCTGGGAAATGCTGTGAATCAGGGGATATGCTAATTTGGGATTTGCCGCTGCCTAAAGCAGAAGAAGAGGACATTCTTGCTGTCTTTTGCACGGGAGCTTACGGCTATTCGATGGCAAACAATTATAATCGGATCCCAAGGCCGGCTGTTGTATTCGTAGAAAATGGAAAGGCAACTCTTGTGGTAAAGCGCGAATCATATGAAGATTTGTTACGGCTAGATTTGCCATTAAAATAGATTCCTGAAACTTAGGAAAGCTGCCAGTCATCTCCGGCAGCTTTCTCTAATTGTTGTTAAGAAAACATCGCTTTAATCGAATCAATCAACCAGATGAAAAAATGTTTAAGGCTATCAAGGAATCCTTGTCCTTCTTTAGATTGTAGAAATTTGGAAATTTGATCTTTGGCTTTATTCATCTGATCGCTTACTTGATTCCAATTTATGTTCAGGTTTTTTAATTTGTCGAAAAATTGGATTAAACTTTGCATTTCATTATTTGAAAGCTTTACATTTAAATCATTTGCTGCATGCTCAATGATTTTGCGCATTTCTTCATCATTTTGCGGCTTGTTCTTAGCGATTTCGTCTTTTACTTTAGCGATTAAGGCAGCGGCATTTTTATCTCCAATAGAGTCGCCTAGTTTGGCCGTTTCTACCATTTCCTGATTGGCTGCCTGTTTGACAGCTTCCGGAATCTGTTTATCCGACGATACTTCGTAAGCTTTGAGTATGCCTGTTAAGGCAGCAGTGCCTGACACCGGAACAGGTGAAGTAATATAGATGTTTGCATCTTTAACGCCGGCGGTAATCAAAGCATTAATATACATTTCATTGGTTACCCATGTAATGTTTTTCGTCTTAACGGATACACCTGAACCTTTGGGAGCGATCGTAATCGCTGCTGATGAAATGGCCCTTGTACCAATAAGCGCATTTGCAACATATTTTCCTAAGTATTGATGTTCTTCTTGATTTGTCACGGTTACAATCTGTACATTTTTTGGAGCGTTCATTTCCGCTAACAGGCTATCTTTCTGTGCTTGCGTTAAATCCGCACCTAATGTAACAATCATATCACCTTGTGCCATGTCAGCAAATGTTTTTAATGGAAACACAAATAGCAAGACAGCCATTAAAAGAATAAGAACTTTTTTCATTTTATCCTCCTCGGTTCAAACCATAATAAATGATCATATGGCATTTTATACTATACCCTATTCTATTAACAAATGAAAAGTTTAATAGATGAAATTTCACTTCTAATGGGAGAAATGGATTAATTTTGTTATATAGTGTAGAATGTTAGCGGGGAGATCTAGTTTTGGGGGAAAGTTATATGAGAAAGAACAACTGGGTGGTATTTGGTATTTTAATTGCTGTTTCTATTATTTGGGGTCTCATTTATTGGATATATTTTGGTATAAAGAATTTATCATGATATTTTTCATTGCTGAATATCCGGGAATTATGTATGATTGTCATGAGTGAAACATTCTGCATCAGCTACATATAATATAATGAATAAACGTTTATATTTACTTTGTATGGAAAAAATATACTCGAATCTGGATAGGTTTATTTTATATAATGAGGGATCAATATGTTAATTAGATATAAAAAAACATTCGAAAAGATTGCAATGGGTTTATTATCTTTTATGCCTAATGAAAAGGATTTGAAAAAACTCCAGCAAACAATGAAGGATTATGAAACCGAAGAAAATCGTCAACTTTTCCTATGGAAGGAAGAAGATATCATCGGTCTAATTGGCGTCCTGTTTCATGATGATCAAAATGCTATCGAGATTCTGCATGTATCCGTTAACCCATCCCATCGTTTTCAAGGTGTAGGGAAAAGAATGGTAAAAGAGTTAAAAGAAATGTATGCAGACAAAGAAATCATTTCGAATAAAGATACGGCATCGTTTATTGAAAAATGTGATCTGTGCTAGAAGGATATTTTTTAAAGGCAGCCCCTTCTATATGCTGCCTTTCTTCTTGGCCAATGCCTTGTTTCTTTCGGCCGTTACGTCCGTTCGATCACGCAGTTTATGGCGATGAACGATTTCTGCATCAGCCATATTACTTGCATTTCCCCATATAAGGCCTTCTTGTTCACACCCTTTTATACATAAATCCAATAACTCCGGGTCATTGACCGGCAAGTTAAAACTGGTATAGGCTTTCCCCCCCTCGATCATTGACAAACGCTCGATTAAGAAACTGTGAAGTTTCGCCCCATCTAAACCGAGCTTTGTTAGCAGCTCTTCTTGAACCTTAAAAATATTCATAGCCTTCTTTAATGTTCTTTTTGCCCCGTTAAAATTATTCCTGCGATGATGGTAGGCTGATACAGCCAATAAAATAAGTCCGACCCAAATGGATTCTTTGTTCCCGAAATCTGTTTTTTTCCAATGGTCCTCAAGAATTTCGTGGCACTCAAAATAATCTCTGTCTCCATGAAAATGCACTAAGTACTCTAAATATTCCTTTGGATACAAGCTATTCCCTCCCATTCATGTTTATGTAAGTTTATCATAAAAAAATGAATTTTTTTGAAGAAATGTTTAAGAGCCCGTCAAAAAAGACGGGCTT
>NZ_BCUZ01000065.1 GCF_001591485.1 Neobacillus fumarioli NBRC 102428
ACACTACCGTCACCACATCGACATTCCTTATATTTACATTTATTTAAAAATGTCACAAAAATCATTATAACAAATTCACAATGTAAAACCAATTAAAAGAAGCCCTATTAAATTAGGACTTTATCAATTAATTTTTCAGTTTCTGACTTGGATTTAGGTTTTTTAGTGACACTTTACTCTTAGATTAATATGATATGGTGATATTTCAAAAGTGGGTGAAAAGACATGTTTGATAATCAACAATCTTTTTCAAATATATATGCAAATCAATCGTTCGTTTATAATCCTTATTCATATAACAGCAATGGCATTGATCAAGGAAATTACCATATGAATTATATTGACCAGCTGCAAGGAACGTCTCCAGAGTTTACACGCCAATTACCGCCGCATCAGCATGGACCGGAACGGCTCGAAGAACGTCCTCCTCATACGCAGCATGTCGATTGGTCAGCGATGTTTCCAAATGAAGTAATTTTACATGGTCCAACCAATCGTAAACAGGTAGCTTTAACGTTCGATGATGGACCAGATGATGTTTGGACACCCCAAATTCTTAATACATTACGACAGCTTAATGTTAAGGGGACATTTATGTGTGTCGGTCAGAGGATTCAACAAAATCCGCATGTTCTTCAAAGAATTGTTAGAGAAGGTCACGTTGCTGGAAATCATACATGGAGTCATCCAAATTTAACTAAAATCCCAACCAATGAAGTACGGCGGCAAGTTGAAGCGACTGCGAATGAAATTCTTCGGATTGCCGGTGTAAAACCTGTACTTTTTCGCCCTCCTTATGGTGCATTAAATGTTGAAGTGATTCGTGAATTAATTTCCTTACACAATAAGATTATTTATTGGGATGTTGATAGTTTAGACTGGGCAGGGCTAACCGGTCCGCAGGTTGCTGCTAATATATTAGCGCATGTAAGGCCTGGGTCTATTATTCTACAGCATAGTGCCGGAGGCCTCGGTGAAAGTCTTCTTGATACGGTTCAAGCACTTCCTTATATAGTACAAACGCTAAGACAAGAAGGTTACCAATTTGTTACCGTTCCCGAACTTTTAAAAATTAGACCATATCAATAGTGAAAAAAGCCCGGTAATTCCTTTTTACGAGAAACCGGGCTCTTTTAAAGACGACCTTTACATTTCGCCTGCTTTGATATGCCTTAGAAGCATGTAAATCTCATTATTCACAACTCCCAATGATTTAACTCCATTTTGTATATTGGAAAATAGAACTACATAAATATTTCCGCTCCTGCTGAAACTATTTAGCACATTCCAGCCTGGCAGAACACCATGATCCGAATAGCTTCCGGGATCGCGATATAAGCCAAGGGCATAATTATGTTTAAAAGGGGTGAAAAACTGTTTAAGACTTTCTTGTGACATCAGCTTCCCGCTGTACAGTGCTTTATCGAATAAATACATATCATATGGTGTTGTATAAATATCACCGCATGCAAATAACTCGGACATATCCGGAAGCGTAGGAGAAATCATTTGATTGCCCTTGATTTTATATCCTTTTGCCTGATAAGGTTCCTGATTGAAGGTAGTACCAAATCCGGTATGAGTGAGGCCGGCTTTGGCAAAAACGTTCTTCTTCACATATTGGTCCAATGGTTCGTTGGTTAATTGTTCTATAATATAGCCAAGTATGGAATAGTTGGAATCACTGTATAACCAACCGGTTCCAGGTCGGAATCTCAAGTGGCCCTTTGCAATTTTTTTGATTAAATCATCGTGTGAAATAGGCTCTGTTGTTTCGTCATGTTCAGGAATTCCCGATGTGTGCGTTAATAGATGATACAGAGTAATTTTATTAGCATTAGGAAAATCAGGAATATATTTCGATAACGGGTCATGAATATTCAATAGTCCTTTTTCTTGCAGCTGCATAATAGCAGTCGAGATAAAAACTTTTGTAATCGATCCAATATAAAAAACTGTTGCAGAATTATTGGCCCTCTTCGTCTCCATATCTGCATAACCGTAGCCTTTATTGAGCAGAACGGTACCGTTTTTAACCACTAATACAGAACCGTTAAAGTTTAAACTCTTTAGATATTGATCAATAGAAGGCGCATTATTTATATCTTCCACCTTTGGAACTTCCGGTTTTTTAGATGTCTGTTTGTTAACAGCTGAAGTATGGGCAGTATCAGGTGCTTTAGGTTTTACAGCCTCCGAATGATGGAAAAATTTAGAAATAATCGGAATAGCGACTGCTATAACCAATAAGAACAAAATAAGCTTTGCAATTGGTTTTAGCTTTCTTCTTCGCCTCTTTGTTGTACGTAATTGTTCCTTGCGAAATTCTGTCATGAATACTCTCCTAACATTTTAAAGAGTGATAGTTGGCCATACATGAATACATTACCTGGTTTTCTCTTTCGTGTCTACATTGGAAAAAGTGTATTTTCTCGACATATAACGAGCTTTTCCTTTCAAATAAAAATAGCAACCGCCAAGTCAAAATTAAAACTTGGCGACTTTACCAAGGATATTCACCTTCTTTGTGTTTATCTGATTTGTAAAAATATGCAGGATGATAGCTGCGAACGAATTTTCCTGTATTTAAGTTAATAAACCCCGAGCCATAAGTGGGATCTTCTGTCTGCCATACGCCATTTAGCTTGACCTCATTCCAGGCATGATTTTCCCCGTAGTCTACCTTAGCTTCAATCCCAACAGCACGATGCAATGCAGCACTTAAATCAGCATAGCCTGAGCATAGGACAACCCGATGTTCATAGGTTGTTAATGCAGAATATAATGGCGGATTTGGGCTATCTGCCAACGGGGCATTATAAGCAATGTTGTTTGCGACCCACTCAAAAATCGCCCGCGATTTTTCCGTATCTGTCCGCTTCCCGGCAGTTATTCGTTTAGCTAAACTAACAAGAACTGGGTTGTTGCTTTGTACCATATAACTTGGTTCCAAATAAGGATCACCGTCTGTTAAATGGTATTCAGCGTAGCCTAACACCTTATTAGGATCATCAGCTTTTCCATTGTAATATTCATTCAGATTCAAAATGACATCTCCTACGTTATAGGAAAGCGGAAATTCATAATGAATGGTATCATCATTTGAAAACGGTACTTTAACGGTCGTTTTCTTATTGGCCCGCTGTTCGTCAATATATAAAATGACTCCATTTGCATTCGTATACTGCCCATATGGAGTCGCTTTTCCTGTTACGACTAACTTATTGTCTTTAATCGTAACCCAGTAAGTTTGAATTTTCGTTGGGCTGTATTTTTTATTATATAAAGCCGGTGCAGCCGTTGTACTAGGCTGTTGCTGGGCTGCCAGATTTGTCACAGACTGCTTTTGGTTTGCTTGCTGCTGCATAATAGGACCAGTCTGCTGTGCCGACGGAGTTTCATTTAAGACAAATCTTTTTAATTGTTCGATCGAAGGCACCATACCTTGCTTTGATAAATAAAAATATCCATACGCTAATAAACAAAGGACCATTAATTTTCGCAAATACATACACCTCAACTTTCCTATTTCAATAATATATAGGGATAAAATGAAAAGAACATTAAAAAAGCTGATTCCTTTAAAAATTTCTTTTTTCTAACATATTCGTCAACTTTACATATTTTTATGAGGGAGAGTTGCTTTATTTTTTTCCAATTTTTCATTTACTTAGGTAAACTTTTTGACAAAATTTACGATTTTATAAGTAGAGTTATATCATAAAATGGCAGATAATGTCGCTCGAAAATAGTTAACTCTTAATTAAGGAATTGATAAAATTAGTTTTGTTGAATTTAGCGCAATAAAATTTTGGAAAGGATTGTGTCATTTTGTCAAATGAATGTATGATATATAAAGGTGTTGAATGTAGAATTATTTGGAATTATGGGAATGGGTATGTTGAGATCGCTGTAGGTGACGAGGTCTTATTAGTACAGGAATCCGAGTTATTAAGCCCAACATATTGTTAGAGTGATGTCTATATTAAATATTTGTAGAAATAATCCTATACTATTAAACTATGTTGAGGGGAGAATTAAAGAAGGGGGGAAAATGTTGAAAGTATTGAATAGGTTGACGATCACCGCTTTACTGTTGATGGGATTGACAGCATGTGATCAAGCAACTAGTATAACCAAACACAAAACAGTCAGTAAAACGGAGCAATCTACAAATACCAATACAGTCGATACGAAAACGCGGGAAACAATAGCACGAACACAAACAAATTCTCTCTCTGATCAAGTCCCGGTTTCTTTGGTTGAAGCAGTAGATGGTGACACCATTAAAGTAATGTATAACGGGAAAAAAGAAACAGTTCGATATTTGTTAATCGACACGCCGGAAGAGAAAAAGCCTAATACATGTGTACAGCCTTATGCCGTTGATGCTTATAATCGAAATAAAGAATTATTAACGAGCGGCAGAATAACGCTTGAATTTGATCACGGAAACAAAAGGGACAAATACGGCCGCCTGCTGGCTTATGTATTCGTTGATGGCAAATCGGTTCAAGAAGAACTGCTGAAAGAAGGTTATGCCCGTGTAGCCTATATTTACCAACCTCCTTACAAGTACCTAAGTGAATTCAAGAAGGACGAAAATCAAGCGAAAAGCCAAAAATTAAGAATATGGTCGAAGCCGGGCTATTCTACAAACCGTGGATTTGTCGGCTGTGTCGACGACTAAATGATCGGGAATTTAAACGATTACAAATAGCATTGGTTCTGCTTAAACTGGCACATATTCTTCGGCAACTCAAATCAGTGCCAATGGAACAACTGAAATCTTTACCAATTATATAGAACTTTGCAAGAAATATCCAACCGGAGTTGTGAAAGGCCACCCTGGTTACCAGGAAAATATGGATGGCGATTTTGACGGATATGCTTGCAAAAGAAGTAAGTGAAAAGCCCCACTTGGATATACTTTCCAAGTGAGGCTTTTCGTTAAACTCCTCGTTTATTCCCCCATACTAATGTATGCAGTTGTGGAAGCACTTTTACATCATTAAGAGCAGGGTCAGCCATTGCTTTATCAATAAGAAGCTTATATTGATCGAGAAGATGCCTTAAAAGTTCTTCATCATTCGTAGATGTAATTTGGTCATTTCCCACTTGCAAGAAAAAGGGAATATCCGGATAACGGTAATGAACGTTTTTGGCATATTCATAGTCGAGATGATCGAAAACAACAACCTTTAAACTCACATTTTGCGGGGATTTATTTTGGTTCAGTTGTTCAATGATTTGGTCTAGGACAAGAAAGTCTGTAATCATTTTGGAACTAGGCGGTTTCGGTGAAATGGTCAGTTCATCAATCTTAAAAAACCAATCCTGCCATCTGCTCCCCTGGGTTTCAAGACCAATTCTTATCTTATTAGCTTTTAAAATGTCAATGAACGGATCTAAATCTTTTAAAAGTGCAGGATTGCCCCCGGAAATCGTGACAAATGAGAAATTTTCTCCCCCAATCGCTTTCAGCTCCCGCCAAATTTCTTCACCTGTCATCATTCGAATTTCTTTTTTACCGCTGCCATCCCAGGTAAATGACGAATCACACCAGCTGCAAGAGTAATCACAGCCGGCTGTTCGGACAAACATTGTTTTTTGCCCGATAACCATTCCTTCCCCTTGAATGGTCGGTCCGAAGATTTCCATAACGGGAATGTTACTCATCTTCCATCCACTCCCGTCTCGCTTCGGCATAGCTTGTTGGTGTTTCATAAAGCCGCACAAATTCAACCTTTGCCCCAAGATACTGGTTCTGTTGGTTATTTAAAGATGCAGCCAGTTTTTCATATATCCACACAACCATATTTTCGGCGGTAGTATTCATCGGCGGCAAAGTTTCATTCAGATAGCGATGGTCAAGAAAAATTTCGATTTCTTTCTTCCAGATTGCCTTTAGTTCACCAAAATCAATCATCAATCCACGCTCATCGACAAAACCGCTAACCCCAAGAACTACCTTGTACGTATGACCATGTAGGTTTTTACACTTTCCCTCATAGCAATGCAAATGATGGGCCGCATCAAAAGTAAATTCCTTGCTGACAAGAACCCGCTTGGAATGATATCTCAATTGATTTCGCTGGATATCTTCGTCTATTTTTTGGAGCTTATCTACAATTCGAAAACCGTACATGTCATTTCACTCCCCTTTTGCGCTTAGATATTGTTCCAAGCCCCTTTTCCGCAATTTGCAGGCAGGACATTCCCCACACCCGTCAGCAATGATGCCGTTATAGCAGGTTAACGTTTGTTTCCGGATAAAATCCAGGACATTCATTTGATCTGCAAGCTCCCAAGTTTCCGCTTTGTTTAACCACATTAATGGAGTATGAAGGACAAATTGCTGGTTCATCGATAAATTTAAGGTAACATTTAACGATTTGATAAAGATATCACGGCAATCCGGATACCCGCTGAAATCTGTTTCACAGACTCCAGTTATAATATGTTTAGCTCCGACCTGGCTTGCTAAAATTCCGGCAAACGAAAGAAATAACAGGTTACGGCCCGGAACAAATGTAGAAGGCAGCCCGCCATTCTCCCCTTCTTTCACTTCTATTTCATTACGAGTCAGCGCATTGGGAGCCAGTTGATTTAATAAAGACATATCTAAAATATGGTGCCTGACACCAAGTTCCTTGGCAATATTTTTCGCAACCTCAATTTCGGCTTTATGCCGCTGATTATAATCGAATGTAACGGCAATCACTTCTTCAAAGCGTTCCAAAGCCCAAAATAAGCATGTGGTACTATCCTGGCCACCACTGAACACAACGACAGCTTTTTCTTTTTTCTTCATGAAAATTCTCCTTTTATACAGGAAAACAGGACTACTAAAGAAAGCAGTCCTGTTTTCCTTAGTTTTTTGAAGAGGGTAGCTAGAACCTCTACCGCTGTATGAGCGGATTTTATTATTCACATTAAAATTATTCTACAATGATTTCTCTCGTCTGTCGATTAATTTTATATTAACCTGCCTTGATTAGCAATTAACAGTTTCGGGAATGTTATGGTAGATATCTTTTTTAGCTGAAAGGACAAATTGGATATGCAGCAAATGGAAGTTCGCGAAAAGAATGTTAATGTGGCTATTTTTCAATTTATTCTTCCTTTTTCCTTTAGAGCCGGAACTGAACAAGCGATTATTCCTTTATTGAAACAAGATTCTTTTAAACATTTTCAATTGGAACATATTGAAGATGAAAATAAATATTATGGAAAATTTTCTGTTTCTCATCTTGACATGAGAGGCTATTATCTTCCTTTTACTAATAAAATACTTTTTCCAAGTACGGAATATGATAAAGGACTTCAAAGGTATTCTAAAGCACTTCATCTGAATGGCTGTTTGAAAACAAATTTCATTCAAATTCCATTTCAAATACACTCCATTGACATGACACTGTGCCCTTACGAACTTGGTTTTTTAACCATTCGTACCGAAATAAGTGAAACAAAAGATTTAACATTATCACAGGCAACCGAGTTTGCGGCCCGTTTTCGTGTGCTGGAGCCAAGAACACAACGTGATATTGAAACCCAAATTGAATGTGACGGGCAACTGTTTCTTCATGTCAAAAATTTTATTTTTGAATTCTTATATAAAGGGTTGACCAACTTCTTTGTATTCAAAGAACCAAAAAGTACCAATTTCAAACCATTCCCATATTTTGAAGATGCAAGAATGTACGTACAGTCTTTTATTTCGATAAAAGATAAGATGGAAATTGAACCGACGGACGTCTATCGTGGATTGGGGCTTTGCGGGTTTGCCGATGACGGCACGCCCTATATCAGTGCAAATAATTCATTCTATATCAAGGATTATTTAAAGAATCATTCTTACCCACGCTGGGAACCATATACTTTTTTCACAATAGAGGAACATAGTTTTTTATGTATGACAAACGAGAATGAAACCACGGTTACACAGCTTGTCAGCCAAGTATATGGTGAATTTTATTACGCTCTCCTTTTAAATCTTTTTCATAAGATTGTTTTGTTAAAAATCGCCCATTCTTTTGCAGATTTAAATATCGACCGTGACGAAAAAGAAATGGAAAGGCTGATATATGCCATCAATTCATTCACTGCCAATTACTTCTTTTCGGAAATCGCCTCACAGTCGCAAGGACGCGACATTTATAATCATTTACGAACGATCTTCAATATTGAATTATTATTTCGAGATGCAAAACAAACCCTTTACAGTCTTTTTAAGTATCAAGAAAATGCGAATTCAAAGAAAGACAGTCTGCTACTGTTAATTCTGACCCTTTATTCCGTCATTGGGCAAATGTTTGGGATGAGTTTTGTCATTAGTGATTTTGAAGGCCGGATCAATTGGAATCATATACACTCCTATAATCCACTTGAATACTTTGCTTTATTTGTGGCAATGAGCGGTGTAATCGTCTCTTTAATCCTTGGAATCCGAAATGTTTACCAATGGCGTTCGGATAAGCGAAAACGAGAACAATGGGTGAAACATACAGTGTTGTCTTCAACGAAGGAACGTGAATAAAAAGCGATATTGTTTATAGGGCGGTGAACTGTCATCTGCCGCCCCGTTTTAATTGATAAAGTGATTTTCTGATTTCTTTTTCCACCGTTTGGAAGAAACTGTCCAATCCCTTGTTCGCAGTTGATTCTAATACACGCTGGCCAACCATGGCGATTGCTCCCGAAATTTCGGTATCAGTCTTACAGATAATTTTCGTTGAATTTTGCATTGTTTTCAAAAATACATCCGTATGACAATTCATCTTTCCGGCTTGCCCTTTACCTTTTAAATGCAATTGAAAAAAGGCAGGCGGTTTTTCCTGCTTTCGTATGATTTCTAATTTTATAACATCATGAAACGGACCTGCATTTATTTCGACTTCTGCTTCGTATACCCCTTCTTTCCTTACAATAAATGTTTTACAGCCGGGCAGGGATTTCCGCAGGATTTCTTCCATCATTAAATACTTCCAGACAATACTTCTTGGCAGACCAAAGGTGTATGCATAATCAATTTTCAAGCTTTCTCCCCCCATTAAGAACTTTCCTCCATTAATATTTATTCAAAACGGATTAAAATTGTTAAATTGAGGTATGAAGGTAGAATGCAGCTTTATTCATCTGGTGCATAAAAACAACCCGGTTTGTTAACTAACACTAGGAAAATATTAGGCATTATCTGATGAAGCAAAAAATTTAATTTTTAAGAAAAAGTTAAGCTTCACTTATTATGATAAAAATGTAACAACCCCCTTTAACATATTCCCTTTGATAGTAAAATCCGATTATAATGGATTTTACTTTTTTTTGGACAAGATTTAACAAAGATTTCTTTCTCTCTTTATCCTTTGTTTTTATAAAAATGTGAAATATATTAAAAAGGCTGCAGTTCAAGTCTGCAGCCTTTTTCGTTTAGTATTCACCAGCATTTTTCATTTGCCAATAATAAGTACTGAATATATCTGCAAAAGCTTGCATGGCATTTTGCAGCTCTTCATACGTATTATCGACACCGCCAACTTCTACTAATATTGATCTTGGTGAGAGATCTTGATTATAAAGTCCGTTCCCCATGCTTTTGTTTTTAGAGAAAAGCCCTCTGCTTAATCCCGGGTATTTTTTTTCAAGTGCATTATGAAGCGCCTTGGCAAATTCCAGGTTTTGTTTAAAATGGGGATTGGATTCTCCTAAGATAAAATCAAGACGTGCATAACTTTTGCCATTGATGGTGATAGTCGTTTTGGCTCTTCTTGACGAGTCACGATGAATATCAATTGCATAAGTTAAATCAT
The DNA here is from genome assembly GCF_001591485.1 of Neobacillus fumarioli NBRC 102428. Taxonomy (GTDB): domain Bacteria; phylum Bacillota; class Bacilli; order Bacillales; family Cytobacillaceae; genus Neobacillus; species Neobacillus fumarioli. Next base: position 9,810 of record NZ_BCUZ01000065.1, read on the forward strand.
GGTTGCCGGCAAAAGCTTCCTGAACAAGTTCCCTAGATAATTTATAAGCGCTGTTGGCATCCAAACCTTTTTGATGCAGTAGGGTTGCTGCGTTGATGGTACTATGTTCTGATTCGATGCCCTTTTCCTCTAAGTCCTTTACTAACATGTCCCCTACACCAACAACATTGACTTTATTATTGGAACTCACCGCATCATCCGGATTTGTTACCCCTTGTAAAAGCGGCAGATATGATTCCCAGCTATGCGTATGGTAAATATAAACCACTTTTTTGCCATTTGTCGTTTGCGTAGGAGGTGTGGACTGATTACTGCTTGTATCATTTTTTATCGCATTTTCAGAAATTTCCCTATTCTTTAAGAGCACATCCATAGGAGGGGCAGATTCAATGGGCAAGTTTCTTAAGTTTGTTCCCTGTCCGGCCACTTCAATTTTTGTATTAAAATCGGAAAATCCAGGTAATTCCCTGTCTAATAGAGTTCTGACATCATTTATTTTAATATTCGTAGCAATTTGAAATCCTAATTTCGTGATGGGAATGTCTTGAATATCCGTACGATTTTGAATATAATACTTATTCTCACTGCCATAAAAGTACAAATACAATTTATTAAGATCTGATGATGAATCAAGCACCTCTCTCACCGATTCAGAGGACAAATTCACCGACAGAATGGTCGTCATTCCTGCAACAAACAGAAAGACAAAGATAACAAAACTTAATGCCCCATTGACACGGAGAATCAAACTAGGCTGTTTGTTTTTTTTCAAGGTCAGTCCCTCCTTCTATCAAAAATCTATGCAGAACTTTTGATAGATAGAAGCACTTTACTCTATTAAATTTAAAAGAGCTATCTTATCATAGGATGTTTTTCTATCTTTCCTACGAGGTTCTTGTCACGGTCAAGAATGGCCGTGATTAGAAAACTCGCCGATGGGCGCGCTGGATAGAGCGGTTCATGAGGCGTAGTTGCACTTATGCCGATAGGAAAGTTATACTTTCCTATCGGCCAAGAAATTTTCTCACTAATTCGCTGATCCGTCCAATTGATAAATCCGTTTGTAAATTTGATCAATTTCCTCGCCGGTCAAATCGCCGCGCTTTAACAGTTCAGCAGCAATCGCATGCACAAAATCTTGATTTTCGATTACTAACTGTTTTACTTTTGCCATTTCTTCTTTTAATAAGAGATTTATTTTATTCCGCAGTGTCCGGAAACCATCAGCCCGTGTACCGACCGCAAGCCAGCTGAATAATTCATCCCCCATTCCGACAATTCCCAAGTAGGCGCCTGCAAGTTGTGTCGCCTGTTCTAGATCGGATGTGACCCCGCTTAATTTCTTTCCAAGAAACTCCTCTTCTACCGCACGGGCCGCGAGACAAACCTGAATTTCAGCTAACATCTCCTGATCGCTTCGATTATATCTTTCATGTGTCGGTTTTGTTGCCGCAAGCCCCAGTGCTCCGCCTCGGCGGATGATTGTTACTTTCCACACTCGTTCATATGACTTTAATAAATATTGGGCTACAGCATGACCGGCTTCATGGTAGGCGATGTTCCGCTTCTCGTCATCGCTCATGGAGCGCAGCGGCTGTTTCAGTCCCCATTCATACGTTTCCATTGCTGCCCGGAAATCCTCGTAATTGGCAGAACGGGCACCTCTCTGGTGGGCAATAACAACCGTCTCGTTTACAATATGTTTGATTTGAGCTGCACTATAGCCAATTGTGTCAAGAGCAGCTCGCTCAGCCGTCAGCGACTTTTCGCGCTTAATTTTTTGCAAATAATATTCGAATACATCGATCCTTCCATCATAATAAGGGGCATCTACCCACAGTTTCCGATCGAAACGCCCCGGCCTAACGAGAAGCGGATCTAAGACATCTGGCAGGTTCGTTGCCCCAATTGTCAGGACTGCCGGCCGTTCAGCCTTCTTGCGGCGCAGGCCGAGCGAACGAAGAAGCTTATGGAACCAGGAATTGTCTAGGTTCGATGGGTCCATTTGCAACAGCAGTTCATTGAGTAAACCTGCTCCGCCCATTCCCATTAACCCGCCGACACCTCCTGCTTGCCTGCTCATGCCAATAGCATCAATCTCATCGATAAAAATGATGCACGCCCCGTACACTTTTGCAAGCTTTCGAGCCTTTTGGTACAGACCCATAACTTTAAGATTGCCAACACCAAAAAACATGTTTTGGAAACTTGGTGCTGAAGCGTACGCGAACGGAACCTGCACCTCATTTGCAATCACCTGTGCCAAGTATGATTTTCCTGTACCTGGCGGACCGCACAACAATAATCCGCGAATCGCCTCCCCTCCCATTTCCTTAAATTCTTTGACTCCCTTTAGCAACGATCCGTTCAGCATTCTCAACAATTTCCGGATTCCCCCGATAATCTTCCCAAGTTGTGCCTGTTTCACCGGGAAGAATCCAATAGGTCCGGCCCCGTGCCAGGAACCAAAACAGTGCTACAAATTGAATAATCATAAACATCATGGCAAAGAGTAGCTGTAAGGCAATATTAAGTATACTAATGGCGATTCCCCAGGCAGCAGGCCCTCCCGCAATTAATAGAAAACCAATAATAAGAAGAATTGCCAGCCAAAGAAGAATTTTACGCCATTTAATCCTTCGATATGTCTTCATGACATCACTTCCTAACTAGGATTGAAAAGGGCAGGCAGGAGATCAAGATTTCCTTATTTACCATATAAACCATTTCCCCCGAGCTGTTGGTTTGGATATGCCTGAAAGGATTAGCTGTTAAATTTCCTTCAACCGATTTATTGGTATAAAGGCATTGAAAGGAGCAGAAATTTCCTCTGCTCCTCTTAACCCCCTAGCCGTTTAAATCAAAACCCGTGTAGCAATATCCTTACCACCGCATAGATCTATAAGGACGTGGCATTGAACCACATAGCTCTTCCAACGCCTTATAAATATTCTTTTAATTTTGCATCGGTAAATTTTAAGGAAATCTCATTAAAATTGGAATAGAAAATGGATGGGGCGTTTGTTTCGATTTTAGAAAATCGTGGTTACGCCTTCCATTTTGTAAAAATGGATACAAGATAATGCCAAATGACAAATAAGCCGGTAATATAGTAAAACACCATCAAGATCCAACCCGAAGGATCAATCGGTATTAAACTGGTGATAAAAACTAATGGGAATACATAATAGAGGATATCTTTCAAGGTATCTAATCCGATCTTTGGAGTGAAAGCCTTTGTCACTATCGAACGGAATAGGCCAATGATAAAGTCAACCAACATTAGACCAAGCACTGCCCAAAGAGTATAGAGCATCCAATCTGTCATAAGTATTCACCCCCTTTTGTTTGTAGTAATTAAAATATGCTTACGAAAGTGAATTTGCCTGTAATTTTTAATTAAATGTTTATTTTTTTACGGAAACAAAATGGATTTTTCCATTTTTATTTTTCCGGCAAAATCTAATAATAATTATTCAAACCGTTTAAAGGGAGAAAATTTTACCACTGATTAACTATTTTCAAGAAAAAAATTATGCTTTCTAGACAAAACTTTTTTTGGAAATTATTTGATAACGAAGGACATAATCCACAAAACGTTGGGAAGAATGTGAATACCAATGTTATTTCAAAAAGGATTAGGCAAGATTTCATTGCCTTGAGGAAAAAGAAATGGGTTTTATCACCAGCTTGGAAGGAGCTAGAAGAATGTGGCGAACCCGAAAGAAGCTTTATTATGGAGTATCGCTCTTCCAGGATTTGGACAATTCTTAAATCACAAGTATATCAAAGGTTTCCTGTTTGTATTTTTAGAGTTCCTCATCAATGTAAAGGCAAATTTCAATAAGATCATTATGTTAAGTTTTCAAGGCGATATTGAGCAAGCGGTTGCTGTAACAGATTATCAGTGGTTAATGTTTTATCCATGTTTATATTTTTTTGCGATGTGGGATGCTATAATGGACCC
>NZ_BCUZ01000066.1 GCF_001591485.1 Neobacillus fumarioli NBRC 102428
ATATAGTTAATCGACAGTCTCAACTAAATCTTTAAAATCAGCGTCGACACCTTCTTCTTCAAGAATTCCATATACATAAAGTTTTTTTTCATCGTATAAAAAGGCAACATTGCCGAACGTCTTGTTGTTCGAATCAACAACATTCAGCACTTGAAAGTTTGGTGTCATCACTTCTGGTGCAAAATAGATCTGCATATTTTACAACTCCTTTTATTTGTCTAGCTCCATGCGCTAGCGGCTTCCGTTTTTCTATGTAAACTGCAGTTTTTCGAACAGCGACTCTTTTTGTTTGGTCGGTTCTTTCTTAGCAACCTGAATAAGAACAAGACATAGAAGTGCACAAAGTAGGGTGAGACCCGCGGTTGTCAAGAACATCCCCATTCGCGACCATTCCATTAATTTGCTAAATATCGGCGGACCGATTGCGACTCCTAAAAATCTGACCGATCCATAAAGGGAAGTGACAAATCCCCTCCGGTCAGCAGGTACCGCTCCTGTGATAAAGCTGTTAATACAGGGCAGAACGAGTCCGGTCCCAATACTGCTGACTGCAAGTACGGTAAAGAATGGTATTAATTTTTTGAAAATAATCATGGCGGCAAAAGAGGTGGTCATTAGAAGTAATCCTAAGACAATTAAAGCCTTCATCAATTTCATTCTTTTACCAATTTTACTTCCGGTAAGATAGGAGAGGGGATTTTAGGGGGAAAGGGAGGCTTTACTATTGTTAACTTACGAAAATCGGGATGATGAATCGGTTTCTGCAATTTTGAACGACGAAAAGGACTATTTGGACATTTTAAAATGGGCTTTTCGTGAATACGGTGAGGACATCATTTATGCATACAGCTTTGGTGCTGAGGGAATCGTGCTGGTTGATTTAATTCATAAAGTGAAAAAAGACGCAAAAATTATTTTTCTTGATACGGGACTGCATTTTTCGGAAACGTATGACTTAATTGAACAAGTTAAAGCTCGTTATCCTTCACTACAAATTCATTTGACAAAGCCGAAAGTATCACTTAAGGAGCAAGCGAAGTGGTATGGAGATGAGCTATGGAGATATAATCCTAATCTCTGCTGCCATATGAGAAAGGTCGTTCCGTTATAGGAAGCATTAACCGAGGCAAAAGCATGGATATCCGGGCTAAGACGTGATCAGTCACCGACAAGAAGTAAAGTCCAATACATTAATATGGATGATAAATTTCGGAAAGTAAAAATTTGCCCTCTGATCCATTGGACATGGGATGATATTTTGACATATATCAAATTAAACAATCTCCCATACAATCCTTTGCATGATAAAGGATATCCCAGCATCGGCTGCTCTGTTTGTACCCTGCCTGTGACATCACTAGGTGCTCAATTTCGCGACGGCAGGTGGGCTGGACATACGAAAACAGAGTGCGGCCTGCATCAAGCATAATGAAGTATCGCTCAGGAGGGAAAAAGACCGTGTATAAAAATATGCCACATGGCGGTACATTGATTAATCGTATCGACTTAAAAGCAGTTCAAAATTTTTCATTAAATTTTGTCGAACTGGTTCAGCTTGAATTGAGCGACCTGGAATTAATCGCTAATGGAGCCTATAGTCCGCTTGATGGATTTATGGGGAAAGCAGATTATGAATCCGTTTTAGCTGATATGAGATTTGCAAACGGTATCCCCTGTTCATTACCGATTACATTAGCTGTTACCGAGAAAAAAGCAGCAGAATTATCCATCGGTGAACAGATCCATTTAGTCCATAACGGAGGGTTATACAGAAAGGCAAGAAATGGGGAAATTCTGGAGTTTACAGGGATTTCTTCTCCCTATGAATTGCCGGTTCACCCGGAGATTGTGATCGAAACTCATAAACTGACAATCGAGCAATCGGTCAAAAAAGTCCTAACCTATTTATCCGAAAAGAAGATCCTCTAAATCCAAGAGGATCTTCTATCTTTTACGCCAATTGGCGGATAAGAAACTGATTTTTTGAAATTCGAGTTCATAAATAAAATCAATTATATTAGTAGAGAAAAATTGGCAAATTACAGCATAGCCAACAATCTTAAAATCAATCACTAATGCAGTTAATAAAAATATGAACAGGTTGATGCCCATCATGACTTTACCTGGACTCCATTTTTCATATGAAGCGATCATTAATGCTGGTATGACCATTCCCCCGCTGGAGGCACCTGCGCGGATCAGTAATCCGACACCAATGCCAAAAAAGAGCGAACCACAAACCAGATCTAACAAAATATGTACATGTGGATGAGGAATCAAGGAAGTTACGAAACTGACAGTAGTGGAAGTCGTTGCTACAGAAAGGATGGTTCGCAATGTCCAAGTAAAGCCGAAATATTTCAATGCAAACAACAAAAACATAATGTTTGCCAGCCAGAGTGAAAACCCAAGGGAAGAATGGAACCAATGATTCATTAAAATCGCAAGCCCTGCTGCTCCTCCGGAAGGAATAGAGTGTGGGAACAAAAATAAGGACATGGATAATCCTTGCAGTACAGCGCCGAATAAAAGGCAGGCGTAGGTTAATAGTATTCTTCTCATCATAAACTGAGATTTCAAAATACTATACTGATTTCATCCACATTCATTCCCCCTATAGAACTTCCTTGTCCATTTTATGAAGGTAAAAAAAGAATATGTTGAATTGTTTGAAATAGCAATTATCCAATTGGCATAATCCAGTAGAATAATTGTATAATTAGGTAAAATTATAAGTCTGGAGAGAAAGAATCCTTTTTGAATTAAGGGAGGAGAACCATCAGATGAAAAAGATAGCCCACATGACAAATGAATTAAAAGACTGGTTGACCAGTACGCTAAAAACGGGCGTGAACCCGGAGAAAATCGCGGACGCGATGATTAAAAAAGGATTTGATCCGATCTTTGCTTATTCTACCTTACTTAAATTAGTAACCAAAAGAGAGGTTCATACTATAAACCAACCCCAAGAGCCATATGTGTATGAAGCCCCAAAGGTTGTTCAAAAAGGCAATGTTATTAAGACGTCTGACAGAGAAATAAAGGTGCTAATGAAAATCGAGAAACCTTATATTCTTTTTGTCGAAAACCTCCTGAATCCAGAGGAATGTGATGAACTGATCAAGATTTCAAAACCTCGATTAACCCCTTCCGAAGTGTATGATCCTATTACAGGAGTCAAAAAAACAGTTCCGGGCAGGACAAGCTCGGGTGCGTATTTCCGCTTGCACGAAAACCCCTTGATTGCCAGTATTGAAAAACGAATCGCGGAATTTATCAATATTCCAGAAAGTCATGGGGAAGATCTTCAAGTTCTGCATTACAAAAAAGGAGAAGAATATAAATCACATTTTGATTATTTCCCTCAAAATAAACTGGAAACGGCTAAAGGAGGACAAAGAGTAGGTACCATATTAATGTATTTAAATGATGTAGAGTCCGGCGGGGAAACGATTTTTCCGAAAATTGGCCTTTCTGTCACACCAAAGAAAGGGACTGCCCTTTATTTTCATTATGGAAACAACAAGGGACAAACGGACCGTTTATCCCTTCATAGAAGTATTCCGGTCATTGCTGGGGAGAAATGGGCAGCCACCAAATGGATCCGCCAGGGAGAAATAACTGCCCGCTTCTAAATGGTTTTAAGAATGGGAATGATTGACGAATTCATTATTTTATGATATTAAATTATTTAGCACTCACCATGATAGAGTGCTAATTGTTTTAAAAGAATGAAAGGAGAGGTCTTAATGGAAACAAAACAATTTAAAGCAGAATCGAAACGATTGCTAGACATGATGATCAACTCCATTTACACTCATCGTGAAATTTTTCTGCGAGAGCTGATTTCCAACGCCAGCGATGCAATCGATAAAATTTATTATAAAGCGCTGACAGACGACACATTGACATTTGACAAAGAGAATTACTACATAAAAGTTGAAGCTGATAAAGATAAACGTCACCTGAAAATTATCGATACCGGGATCGGAATGACAAAGGATGAGCTAGAGAATAATCTTGGAACGATCGCCAAGAGCGGTTCTTTAGCCTTTAAAACCGAGAATGAGCTTAAAGATGGCTTCGATATTATTGGGCAATTCGGCGTGGGCTTTTATTCAGCCTTCATGGTGGCAGATGTTGTAACAGTTATCAGTAAAGCGCTTGGAAGCGATGAAGCTTATAAATGGGAATCAAAAGGTGCGGAAGGATATACCATTTCTCCATGTGAAAAAGATTCCGTCGGCACGGAGATTATTTTAAAGATCAAAGAGAATACAGAAGATGAAAATTATGATGAATACTTAGAAGAGTATCGTCTGAAAGCGATTATTAAGAAATACTCCGATTTCATCCGTTACCCAATTAAAATGGATGTCACGAAAAGCCGACTGAAAGAGGGTAGTGACAACGAATATGAGGAGTACAAAGAAGAAGAAACGATCAACAGCATGGTCCCGATTTGGCGGAAGAATAAAAATGAACTGAAGGATGAAGATTATAATAATTTTTACGCGGAAAAACGTTATGGCTTCGACAAGCCGCTAAAGCATATCCATATTAGCGTAGACGGAGCCGTCAGGTATAATGCAATCCTCTATATTCCTGAGAAAACGCCTTTTGATTATTACACGGCGGATTATGAAAAGGGATTGGAATTATACTCGAGCGGTGTTTTGATTATGAATAAATGTGCCGACCTATTGCCTGATTATTTCAGCTTTGTCAAAGGCATGGTGGATTCAGAGGATTTATCGCTTAATATTTCCAGGGAACTACTGCAGCATGACCGGCAATTAAAGCTGATTGCCAAAAATATCAATAAAAAGATTAAAAGTGAACTACAAAGCATGCTGAAAAATGAACGAGACAAATATGAGAAATTTTATCAGTCCTTCGGCCGGCAGTTGAAATTCGGCGTCTACAATGATTTCGGGGCGCATAAAGAGGAACTGCAGGACTTATTGATGTTCTATTCCTCTAAAGAGAAAAAGCTAGTTACTTTAGAGGAATATGTTTCTAGGATGCCGGAAGATCAAAAATATATTTATTATGCTACAGGAGAAACAAACGAACGAATCGAAAAACTGCCGCAAACCGAACTATTGTCAGATAAAGGCTATGAGATCCTCTATTTCACAGATGACATTGACGAATTTGCGATCAAAATGCTGATGAGTTATAAAGACAAAGAATTCAGATCCGCAGCAAGCGGCGACCTGGGAATTGAAGCTGATGAGGATCAGGCAGAGATCGAATCAGAACAGAAAGAAAACAAAGAGCTGTTCGATTATATGAAGACTATTCTTGATGGAAAAGTAAAAGACGTCAGAGTCTCTAAACGCTTAAAATCTCATCCTGTCTGTTTAACAACTGATGGTGCTGTCTCTATTGAAATGGAAAAAGTGCTGAACGCAATGCCTAACAGCCAAAATATCAAAGCTGATAAGATTTTGGAGATTAATGTTCATCATGATGTATTTCATTCTTTAAAAGAAGCATTTGCAAAAGATAAAGAGAAACTATCCCTGTATACAAATCTTTTGTTCAATCAGGCACTCCTAATTGAAGGACTGCCAATTGAAGACCCTGTAGAGTTTACGAATAATATTTGTAAAGTAATGGTCTAAAGTAAAAAGGTGTCAGACGCCATTTGGTGCCTGACACCTTTTTTAGTTTGGTTTGTTAACATATTTCCCAAAATCCGGAATGGCCGCCTTGTCGAATTCCTCTGACAATTTGTACAGGCCATTTGTCAACGCTTCGCCCGTCATGGGTTTGCCATGCCCGCATACAGCATAAGCCGGATTTAATGCAGCCAGTTTTTTTAAAGATTCCCATGCATTGTTCCAGTCAGTGGTATAGTATCTTGGAGGGCCGTTAATTTCTTTATCCTGCGTTAAAACTTTAAGTAACGCATCTTGTTTAACTGTTATAAAGGCATCGCCAGCGATCAGCATCCTGTCTTTCTCACGGAAAAATGAAACATGTCCAGGTGTATGACCGGGTGTATGAATCCAACGGAACTCTGGCAAATGGGGGACACTTCCGTTAGCAGGAAGCGGCTTAATATGACTTCCTAAATAAATTGGCTCATTTGGGAATAACGAAGATATTTTTGCCACCAACCCTCCCTCAACAGTCGGATCTGGTTCCGGATAGCTCTTTTTTCCTGTTAAAAAAGGGAGTTCGAACCCATGAGCATAGACTGGAATTTGCCAACGTTCAACTAATTCAAGAACGCCCCTACATGATCAAAATGACCATGAGTTAACAAGATTGCTATTGGACGACTGTCGTCGCCGAAACGTTTTTCCGCTACCCCAATAATTTCATTTGCCGAATTTGGCATACCCGCATCAATTAAAATGAATTCTTTTGTTTCTAAATTCTTGACAAAACAAATATTAACAATATGAATCGTATAGCAGTATATATCAGGAAGTACACTAATTCCAACCCCGCTTGTGATCGATGTGGTCGGAATAAATTTATAGTCACATCCATAGGACATCTCTTTATCAATTTTTAAAAACTCCTTGGAAATTATGGTTTTGCATAGTTTTCACAAAGTTTTCTAATTATTCACCATATCAATTCCTACTGTTTTGATCGAAATAGTTAAATTTTTTAGAAACATCATATTGACAAAATCCTATTGGTATAATAGGATTAATTTTATTAAACGATGAGCTTTTAAATAGGAGAGGAGGCTGATGCCTATGACCAGCAAGGTAACATATGATCATTGGAAACCCATTTCGGATACCTTTTCGGTTGATAATGACACAAAAGGTGCTTTAGCTGTTTTAGAATGGGCTTATCAGAATTATCCGGAAGACAAAATTGTATATTCCTCAAGCTTTGGCGCAGAGGCGATTTGTTTAATTGACCTAATTTATCAAGTGAAGAAAGATGTCCATATTGTTTTTCTTGATACAGATTTGCATTTTCTTGAAACTTATGAAGTAATTGATAAAATAGAAAGACGCTTTCCGGAGTTGAAAATCGAGAAGAAAAAACCAACCCTTAGTTTGGATGAACAAGCAGCTCAATATGGCTCCGCTTTGTGGAAAAGAGATCCAAACCAATGCTGCCAAATAAGAAAGGTTATTCCATTGCGGGAAACGCTCACGGCTAAAGAAGCTTGGATTTCTGGCTTGCGCAGGGAACAATCGCCTACACGCCGGAGTACAGAATTCGTTAATAGGGATGAAAAATTTCAAAATATTAAAATCTGTCCATTGATTCATTGGACATGGGATGAAGTATGGGCATACATCCGTAAAAATGATCTCCCATATAACCAATTGCATGATCATAATTATCCAAGCATCGGCTGTTTTCCATGCACGCTGCCGGTTGAAGGTGGAGGAGATTCTCGTGCCGGACGATGGGCATGGAGCGGTAAAACAGAATGCGGTTTACATGTGAAGTAAAGATTTATTAGCAAATTACCAGATTCATATAAAGAAAGGTTGAGAAAATGTCATATTTACCAAAACCACATGGTGGAAAACTCATCCAAGCATTTAATCCGGATTATGATTTAAGCAATGCAGAGAAAGAGATCGAAATTGATTCGATTGCCCTAAGTGATTTGGAGTTAATTGCTGTGGGGGTATTTAGTCCGTTAACCGGTTTTCTTGGAAAAGAGGATTATGAATCCGTTGTTACCTCTATGCGTTTAGCTGATGGCACTATTTGGTCGATACCGGTAACACTTCCCGTATCACATGAGGTGGCAGCAAAATTGACCGTCGGAGAAGAAATCAAACTAAAATTTAACAATATAGTATATGGAGTTGTTAAGGTTTCTGAGTGGTATGAACCAGACTTAACGAAAGAAGCTTTGGAAGTCTATAAAACAGATGAACTAGCACATCCGGGTGTTAGACGTCTCTTTGAAAGAGGATCGGTTTATGTGGCCGGGGAGATCGTTCTGGTGAAAAAGCCGGAAAAGGGAGTCTTTGATGATGTCTGGTTCGAGCCGAAAGAAACCCGGGAAATATTTGAAGCAAAGGGATGGAAGACGGTGGTCGGATTCCAAACAAGAAATCCAATTCACCGGGCACATGAATACATTCAAAAAGCAGCACTGGAAACGGTTGACGGACTGTTCGTTAATCCACTTGTCGGCCAAACCAAATCAGATGATATCCCCGCGGAAGTTCGCCTGAAAAGCTATCGGGTATTACTGGAAAACTATTATCCAAAAGAACGTGTTCAATTGGGCGTTCATCCTGCAGCAATGAGATATGCCGGACCAAGGGAAGCAATTTTCCATGCGATTGCACGTAAAAACTACGGCTGTACTCATTTTATTGTCGGAAGGGATCACGCAGGGGTTGGCAATTACTATGGAACATATGATGCCCAACTTATTTTCAGTGAATTTAGCGAGGAAGAGCTGGGTATTAAGCCATTATTCTTTGAACATAGCTTCTATTGCATAAAATGCGAAGGAATGGCCTCTGACAAAACTTGCCCTCACGGCAAAGAAGACAGAGTCATTCTTTCCGGTACAAAAGTAAGGGAAATGCTCCGTTCAGGTGTATTACCACCTTCTACTTTTAGCCGTAAAGAAGTAGTAGAAGTACTGATTGAAGGATTAGGGGAAAAGACAACAGTATAAGGAGAAGAAACAATGGCGAAATCAACGAATATCACCTGGCATGAAGCAACGATCTCAAAACAGGACCGCCGCATTCAAAACGGTCATGGCAGCTGTGTTCTCTGGTTTACTGGTCTTTCCGGATCAGGAAAATCCACTATTGCGAATGCAGTTTCCTATGAATTGTTTCGTCAAAGTATTAATGAATATGTACTGGATGGGGATAACATCCGCCACGGTCTAAACAAAGACCTTGGCTTTACGGAACATGATCGGTCGGAAAACATTCGGCGCATTGGAGAAGTGGCCAAACTTTTTGTTGACAGTGGAAAAATTGTCACTACCGCCTTTATTTCTCCTTTTCGCTCTGATCGTGATCAGGTGAGAGCTTTATTTGATGAGGGAGAATTTATAGAGGTGTTTATTGACTGTCCGTTAGAGGAATGCGAACGACGAGATCCGAAAAAACTTTACGAGAAGGCGCGCCGCGGTGAGATCAAAGATTTTACCGGTATTGATTCACCATATGAACCACCGGAACGGCCTGAAATTACGATTCACTCTGACCAGGTTTCTGTTGAAGAGGCAGTAAACCAAGTATTGGCTTATTTACGAGATAAACATATTCTTTAACTATAAAGAGGTATTGTCTTAGGGGAAAGGAGTAGCGTGCATGAAGGCGATTCTTTATATTGGCCACGGTACCCGTTACAAAAAAGGGGCGGAAGAGGTAAAATCCTTTATTATAAGAGTAATGGACCAAATTGATGTGCCGATTCAAGAAATCAGCTTTCTTGAACTTACATCTCCTTCTATCGAGGAAGGCTTTAGGCGCTGCATTGAGCGGGGAGCTGATGAAATCACAGTTGTACCTTTATTTCTTTTGGCTGCCGGTCATATTAAAGAAGACATTCCAAACGTTCTTTCATCCCTTAAGGAGAAATATCCGCAAGTTCAGTTGAATGTAAGAGATCCATTCGGTGTACAGGAACAAATCTTGGACGGTGTGGCTGAAATGATTATGGAGACCGCGGCTGACTTTTCAGCGCGGGATTCCATTTTAATTGTCGGAAGAGGCAGCAGTGACCAGGAAATACATAAAGCTTTTGCGGAAATTACATCAGGTATAAAAAAAAGGACTGGTGTAAAACATGTTTCCGTTTGCTACTTGGCTGCAGCAGAACCAAATTTGAAGGAGGGATTGCAGTCCATTTGTGAACAAGCTGCAAGACGGATCATTGTTGTTCCGTACCTTCTGTTTCCAGGTCTGTTATTAAATGAACTCAACCATTCTTTGCGAGTTCTTCAAAACAAAGGTCTGCCTATCATGCATACAGGTCCGCTAAGCAGGCACCGAGTCATCGAAGAGATAATCATCAGGCGGGCAACTCAAGGGTAACAGTATTTTACTGTATTTGGGTTAGATGCTAGTGGGGATTTATGGATAATGCCTTTTGAAGAATCACCTTTTGTCGAATAGAAAAGAGCATTGATGTGGAACTTATTGAATAGTGACTAAAAGATAAGGGATTTGCCAAAAATAGCAAATCCCTTTTTATCATTTAATGTCCTGATTCTACTGAATCAACATGTTTTACATGGTGGGAGTTGAACCAGATAAACAGCATGGCCAGAAGGACAAATAATGCGCCGACAAGGAATGGAATATGAGGATTAAACCATTCCGCTAATTTCCCGGCAAAGTATGGGGCAATCGCGCCGCCAATGAAACGCAGGAAGCTATATGCGGCGGAAGCTGTTGAACGTTCGATTGGAGCAGAATTCATAACGGCTGTCGTAATCAATGTATTATTATTTCCTAACACAGCGCCGGCAATAATGATCGCCGCAATAATCACCCATTGAGTATTTGTCCAAATGCCCATTGCCAGTAAAAGTAAAGCAAATAACGTTAACATCGTACACATCGATTTGATCGTTCCAAACCGTTGTTGCAGTTTTGGAGCCATGAACACGGAAGTAATTGCAAGCAAAATTCCCCACCCAAGAAAGACATAACCCAATCCAAGTTCATCCAGTCCCAAGACGAACGGTGCATAGGCAAGCAAGGTAAAGAATCCAAAGTTATATAGCGCTGCTGAGATTCCAAAAGTCAGCAAAGCACGAAATTTTAAAGCCCGGAATGGGTCCAGGATCGATTGTTTAGATTGAATAGTGATATCTGTATCTGGTTTCGGCATCAAGGCAATAAGTCCAATAAAAGCGATAACCATTAATGAAGCAACTCCAAGAAATGGACCTCTCCAAGAAATGCTGCCTAATTGGCCTCCAAGGAGCGGACCGACGGATATTCCCAACCCGACTGCTGCTTCATATAATACGATTGCTTTTGCGGTTCCGCTTTTTGACAAAGAAACAATTGCAGCTAGAGCTGTGGCCACAAACAATGCATTGCCCAAGCCCCAGCCGCCGCGCAAGCCCACTAAAACCCAAATGCCGTTGGACAATCCTCCAAGACATGAAAAAACAGCGATGATAATGATACCGGAAAGCAATGTCCATTTAATTCCCAATCTTGAAGAAATCGCTCCGGTAATTAACATTGCCACCGCCATAACAGCATTGTAGCTAGTAAATAACAGCGTTACCTGGCTTGGTGTTGCCTGTAGGTTTTTGGCAATCGCCGGCAAAATCGGATCTACAAGTCCAAGACCCATAAAGGCGATAATGCTGGCAAAGAAGACAGCCCAAACCGCTTTTGGCTGTTTCAGCAAACTTACTTTTTCCTGATGTTTTACAGCAGCATCATGTACAGTTGACGCTGCGCGTTGAAAAGAAGCCATTCCTTATTTCCCCTTTTTAAAAAAATTTCTCTCTTTGTTTATGTTCTGCTTTAAATTTACCAAAAAATAGTTGTATAACGAAACTATATAATTGTATTATACAAATATTTTCCACTGAGTCAATATGTTTTTCCAATATTATTGTATTTATCCTTAAATAAGAATGATATGGTATAGTAATATTAATTATTGATCATAAAGAGTGAGGAAGTTAGAAATATGTATGATAAGTATTTAGAAATGATCGAACTTGAATTGGCCATTCTGATTCGCCGAATTACCAATGCAACAAACAGAAAATTAATCGGTGTAATCGATCGTTCCGCCTATCTTTTGCTTCACCAAATTGCCACATATGGGGCTGCAGGAGTGAAAGCTTTAGCTTCCGAATTTCAGCTTGATATTTCTACTGTAAGCAGACAGGCTGCTGCATTGGAACAAAAGGGGTATTTATACAAAATACCCGATCCGACAGACGGAAGAGCCTATTCATTTCAAATAACAGAGTCTGGTTTGAAGGTATTAATGGAAACGAAGCAAATTAGGATGAACATTATTGAAGAAACAACAAAAGACTGGACGCCAGAGGAGCGCGAAATGCTTGGCAAGCTTTTAAGAAAATGGAATCAATCTGTAATAGGTAAATAGAAAAGCAAGTAGCGCTCTAGTCAGTAGCATCTGTATATAGGACTTTTTCGGATTTTTCAGGGAATAAATGATTATATGAAAAGTATGAAGGACAAATACACCTCCCCCTGCATATTTTGGTTAGTAACGATAGAAAGAAATGTGGAATTTCAGGGAGGGAGACTTTTTGGGAATGGATTTTGGAAAGTATGATTCAGAGTTGCAAAAATGCTTAGATGAAGCAGAAAAAATAAGGGAAAGCTTTCATCATGCCAAATTAAAGATTAAGGAGGAATATGAGGTAAGGAATTTGGTATTGAGGGATGTTAAGGGGCGTTATAAACGAATTTCTAAAGCATTTAAACGGGGGGAGGTAGACGAGGAAACCTTGCTTGTTGCAAAAAAAGATTTGCAACAAGCAGGTAACATTAAAAAGGAACTAGATCATAAGCTTCAAGAGCTAGATCGAAATGAGAAAAAACGATTAGAAAAAGTTGTAAATAAAATTCATCATCTAAAACAAAAATATGTAAAGGAAATCGCCGAAGAAAAGAAAAGATTACGCTATCAATTAATGAAGGCAAAGCATGATTTTCTGAAAAATTTAATAAAAGATAAAAATGAATACCTCCAGTCCTATTATGCCATTCGAGAAGAATATTTAGATTGGAGTGATGAAGAGTACTACCTTGAGAATAAGATGAAAAGGCTGGGACTTGAAGCGGGGTTAGATCAAGAAACGGATCAATTCGACCATTCTAAGGTGTCGGAAGTGAAAGATTTACAAGATCAGAAAGAAGTACAGGAGAGTATAGTTCAAGTCTTAATGGATGAAGAATGGCAGAAAGCCGGAGCTGTAATTACGGATGAGGAATTACAGGAAGCCCTTCTTTCCGGGAAAGTATCACAAGAATTGGAAGAAGAGTTAGAAAATGCTGTTATTAATGGATATATTTAACACGCGAAACCCCTTCATAAATGTTCAAATGAAGGGGTTTATCTATTCTTCAATCTATAATCATCTTGTTTCTTCCCAATCTGCATAATCCCCACTGCCTTGACATCCCGGGCAATCCATGGAATTAAAGTAAGCGAATTCAGTAAAAGGATAGACGGTGTAGCCCCGTCCATGACAGTCAGGACACTTGCCTTGTTCTTTCATCATGGAGACATGATGTTGATATCTTGTCTCTTTCCACCGATCAAAGGTGTTGAGAAGTCCCATTTTTTTCACCTCACTGTATAGCAATAGTATGGGGGAAAAATGGAATATTTATTCTTTTAAAGGGAATATAGTGTAAAATCAAATCCTATTTTATTATTGTTTAATAATAGTTTATGAAGAACTAGCTAATATTGTGACGAACCTGACAAAGATTTTTTTTATAGTCCAAAAATATTCGGATAATCTAGCATGTAATTTTTATACTATAAAAAGAGGTGATGTGCTCTTGGGTAAATGGAATGAACAAGCTGCCCCAAATAATAATTTGCCACCAAAAACATTAAGAACAGGGTACCTTACAGGGAATGAGGACGTTCATGAATTTTCAGAAGAATTATCAGATGGTGGCAAGCGGGATCAGTATATTAAGGACCAAGCAGAGAATTTAAAAATGAAGTAATTATGTTCTAAATAGAGGCTGACCCAAAAGGTCGATAAAATCGACTTTTT
>NZ_BCUZ01000067.1 GCF_001591485.1 Neobacillus fumarioli NBRC 102428
TTTTACGCTTACATTTTTATGACAAAAGAACTAGGGTGAGTTCTTTCATGAACTTATCTTTTTTCACCTTAAACAAAGAATCCTTTGCAATCATTTAAGGGGAGTCCCGAAACGTATTTTCATTAGGACGAGATGTGATTACAGGACCTTTCTAACTAAAATGAAAAAAATAGAAACAAGTACTTTTAAAATTTCATAAACTATGATATTCTTTATTCCAAGAATTTCATATTCTAAAGCTCTACTAGGGGAGTCCGAGAGCTCGGACTGAGAGAAGGATGCGTTAAATTCTTTGACCCTTTGAACCTGATCTGGATCATACCAGCGTAGGGAAGTAGTTATAACTGCGCTACATTTGTTTTTCCATGGGCGTCACTACTTTTAGACAAAAATCAGGTTCTGTGTATGCAGAACCTTTTTTTATTGTCTTTCATTACTTGCTTCTTTTGAATGTCAAGAATGAACTATGCTGTAACTTCCGGATCGAACCATTATATTGAAGGAGGAAGTTGCATGCAGCAAACAGGAGTAAATATTGAATTAAAATCACAATTCACAGGAAGTAAAAAGGTGTATGTGGAAGGATCGCGGCCTGATATTATGGTCCCGATGAGGGAAATTCAGCTAAATCCGACGGTTACTTCGTTTGGTAAAGAGGATAATGCTCCAATTCGGGTTTATGATACAAGCGGCCCGTACACAGATCCAAGTTATCATGTCGATATTCGAAAGGGGCTTCCGGCATTACGAAAAAAATGGATCCTTGAACGGAATGATGTTGAGGCATATGAGGGAAGAGAAATTAAACCGGCAGATAATGGCTATCGTGAAGGGGATGAGCGAGCAAATCTTGAATGGTTTCCGAATATAAACAAAACACCGCTTCGAGCAAAAAAAGGGAAAATTGTCACCCAAATGCATTATGCCAAAAAAGGTATCATTACTCCTGAAATGGAGTATATTGCAATCCGTGAAAATTTGGATCCTGAATTTGTACGTAATGAGGTTGCCAGTGGAAGAGCCATTATCCCAGCCAATATTAACCATCCGGAAAGTGAGCCAATGATTATCGGACGGAATTTCCATGTGAAAATTAATGCAAACATTGGAAACTCTGCCGTCACTTCTTCTATTGAGCAAGAAGTTGAAAAAATGACATGGGCCACCAGATGGGGTGCAGATACCATTATGGACCTGTCAACCGGAAAAAATATTCATACCACTCGTGAGTGGATTATCCGCAATTCACCTGTTCCGGTTGGGACAGTGCCGATTTACCAGGCTTTAGAAAAGGTGAATGGAATTGCAGAGAATTTAACTTGGGAAGTGTATCGTGATACGTTAATTGAACAGGCAGAACAAGGGGTTGATTATTTTACTATTCATGCTGGTGTCTTATTACGTTACATTCCATTAACTGTCAAAAGGATAACCGGAATTGTGTCCCGCGGCGGTTCGATTATGGCACAGTGGTGTTTAGCACACCATCAGGAAAATTTCTTGTATACCCATTTTGAAGAGATTTGTGAAATTCTAAAACAATATGACATTTCCGTTTCTCTTGGTGACGGATTGCGCCCGGGCAGCATAGCGGATGCAAATGATGAGGCCCAGTTTGCCGAACTTGAAACCCTTGGAGAATTAACAGAAATTTCCTGGAAACATGATGTCCAAGTTATGATTGAAGGGCCTGGCCACATACCAATGCATATGATTAAAGAAAACGTCGATAAGCAAATGGAAATTTGCAAGGAAGCGCCATTCTATACATTAGGTCCTTTAACAACGGATATCGCACCAGGGTATGATCATATTACATCAGCAATTGGTGCTGCCATGATTGGCTGGTTTGGAACCGCCATGCTGTGTTATGTAACACCAAAAGAACATTTGGGTCTCCCAAATAAGGATGATGTTCGGGAAGGCGTCATAGCTTATAAAATTGCCGCCCATGCCGCTGATCTGGCGAAAGGACATCCAGGTGCCCAAATCAGGGATAATGCCTTATCGAAAGCCCGTTTCGAATTTAGATGGGAAGACCAGTTCAACCTGTCATTAGATCCGGAACGTGCAAGGGAGTACCATGATGAAACCCTCCCGGCGGAAGGCGCAAAAACAGCTCATTTCTGTTCCATGTGCGGACCAAAATTTTGTTCAATGAGAATATCTCACGACATTAGAGGAATGGCTAACTCTGACAATTCGCTGGATGAGGCAACCATTGAAGAAGGCATGAAGAAAAAAGCTGAGGAATTTGTTCAGGATGGCTCCAACCTATATCGATGAAATAAAAAAATTAAAAGAAGAGATTGATTGTTTACAACAAAGGATTCAGTACCTGCAAGGAAAAATCAACCGCATCCAGCTTCAATGCAAACATATTTTTCTAGAAACAACAGGAATGAGAACATGCCAAAAATGCGGGTTTACGGAGAGCACCTATTACTAACATAATAAGCCACGGGATTTTACCCCCGTGGCCCTATTTATCGAGAACATGTGATAACAACAAATTGTCCGGGAAGCAGCATCCTTGTATCTGCCGGACGCCCCCCTGTCCTTCTTTCACAAAAAACATCAATAATTGTATAATCACAAAAAATTCTTGCAAATTGATTTGGGCCTAGATTAATATCTCTTAATCTTTGTGTTGGTGCCCCTATAATGGGTAAACAAAATACAACGGCAATTTCCCCTGGTCTTAATATTGCTTGATTGGCAGTCGATCTTCTGGATCTGCCAGAAGCATCGACAATCGTTATTAAATGGCCTTGCGAAAAACTACTAAAATCCCGCAAATTTTCCCATATCCTTTCATACATTTTGTTAACATAATATGCTGAACAAATTATGTTCGAAAGGGTATTTGTCCACATAGCACGGAACTTTTATTTACCGGCCTTAAAATATAAGATTAAGTTATTACCTTTTATAAAATATTAGTATTTTAGTTTATAGATCAAAATCTATCTTTTTGACCCATTTGGGAATCGAATGGAATTGCTGGAGTGGAGTTAAAAAAGGGAATGGCGGATTGAATGATTGACTTAAGCACCTTCGAAATGAAACATAAAATAAAAATGAAACGAAAACACCTTTTCATTCTCATATTCATATTCTATAGCAGTTGGGCATTCGGGAGGTGCGGGATGGCTGTAGTCGATCATTTAATTTGTCATATTGGCAATTTTAAAATAATAAATTTAAACGGAATCGTTAATATCGGAATGACTTTAAATAAACACGGCGAATCGAGTGGGGATTACATTGTATTCGGGGATGAGAAGTTCCCCATTGCAGAAAACGCACAAATGTCTAAAGTACCCATGATTACAAATGGATTAAATCCCGTCAATCATGAATATTAGCATTGGAATACTTAAGGTGAATTCTGTAACTGCTTCATCTTCCGTTAATATCGGTACGACTTTTATCATCAATCCTTCAAGCAACACGAAAAATCAAATTGGTACACTAAACAACGGTGACGGTAATACCTTGATAACTCACAACCCAATTTATGATCCTGATGTGACAGATGATCCAGCTGCGATACTAGGGGGCGTATGAATGTTACCAATCTTTATTGGAGCCATTAAATCATCGACAGTTCAACATGGAGATTCCTTCAACATAGCAGGCTTTGGCGGTATTTTAAATGCGCCAGGGTACAATCAGAAAATTCAAGCAGGACAGCTTAATAACGGAGATTTCAACCCTTCTATGAATGTTACACCTTTATTGGATGCGGATGGAATTGATCATCCTTCGGGCATCATAAAAGGATTTTGATACATTGATGAAAATTAACATCCCAACGATCGTTATCTCCCAAATCGAAAAAGGTCATCTAAATATAGGAAGGAATACGAATCTCCGAAAGGTGAGACCGCAAGATCCTATTAGGCTGGTACCACTTTTACCTGTGAAAAAGAATACTCAGAAATTAAAATGAGCCTCGAATCAGTCTCTTCTTTTTTGATCATTCCGTTTATCAATGTACAATGTCCCATCCTTTTGGATCTCGGCGTAAAATACTTCGGCAAGGGAAGTTCCTGCTTTCTTCAATTGAGCATGTAACCAATCAGTGCTTACATTAATTGCTCCATATGTTTTATAACAATGACAGGTGTTCCATCGACAAGATTACGAAACTTTTTGGATTTAATATCGATCAAACCAAAAATAATGGTTAATCCACACCATGTGGCTAGGCTAATAATTCCTAAAGATAACTTAACACTGTGATCCAGTGATATATCTCCTGCAACTGCACCAATGGATATCCCGGTAACATAATTAAAAAATGTAAGCTGTGAAATTTGTTTTCTTCCCATCAATCTTGTCAAAAGCAACAGTACCAAAAATGCTATCGCAGATCTTCCTATGACTTCAAGCACACTCATATACAAACACCTCGCTAATGTATTTTTGCCAACATTTGCTTACAATAGACAGGCATCCATGAAAAAACAAAAGGGCGGTCATTTGGTCCGCCCTCCTGTCTATTTTTTTTGGTCATGATGTTGTGTCTTTCCGTTATTGAAAAGTTTTTCAGGCTGGAATGGATTTTCCTTTGCACTTATTTCTTGTGCTGTTATTTTATAGACAGCTGTATGGCTGCCGAGTGAAGAGCGATATTTTTCAAGATGGGTGCTTGATAGCGGCTGATCATAATAGCCGGGAACATATTTATCAAGCATTTTCTGCATGGCTTTAACCGCTTCTTCGAGGTTTGTTACCAATTTAACTTCCCCAAAAATCATGACGCTCATATAGGCCGTATCTGTCTTGGCCGGGATTGGGCTTGTTAAGGTTCCTCGATTTGCACTGACTGTGAAACAGCCGTTAGGGTTTTCTCTAATAATGGTGACCTTTCTTCCTTCTGCAGCTCCGTGAAAATAGATTGCTCCGCCCAGCCAAACAAAGTTAAGCGGGATCACATATGGCATCTTCCCATCAGCCAACCCTAAAAACCCTGTTTTCTCCTCATGCAAAAATAAATTGATTTTTTCTTGATCCTTACATTCTAAAGTCTTTTGCCTGATTGGAATCACGTACTTCACCTCGTCATTTTTTTCTGTGCTATACTCATTTTATAAATGGACTGTCCTATATTGGAGTTACAGATTTATGTTTTTTTATAAGGACAGATGGAGGAGAATCTATGGATGTCAGCCCATTTATCAAGAAAGAAGAGTCAAGCCCAATTTATTTACAGCTTTATCACTATTTTCGTGAACAAATCGAGAGCGGGCGCTTAGCATCAGAAGCAAAGCTTCCTTCTATTCGGCAGCTATCTCAAACGCTTAATATTAGTAAAAATACAGTTGAACTTGCTTATCAGCAGCTTGTTGCAGAAGGATATATCGAGGGTAAAGATAAGAAGGGCTATTTTGTGTTAAAGTTGGACCCCTTTGATTTCAAACATGAGCCTGATCTAATATCATCCGATGCAAGTAAAAATAAGGAGCTGCAAAAAGAAAAAACATTCATTGATTTTCATTATGGCAATATTGAATTGAGTCGTTTCCCGATTAAATCTTGGAAAAAATGCCTGATCGATGCCTTGAATGATCCAAATCAAGAGGTGTATTCATATGGAAATCGGCAGGGGCATAAAGGACTACGGGAGGAAATCGCGAAATACCTTTTTCAGGCTAGAGGGGTTCAATGTTCTGCCAACCAAATTATTCTTACTGCCGGGACGCAATTAGCAATTCAATTGTTATGTCAGCTGCTTTCCTTACGAAATACAAAAGTGGCGATGGAGAATCCGGGATATGACGAGGTCCGCCGCATTTTTGAAAGCCAGCATTGTGAAATCGTTCCAATTTCTCTTGAGGAAGATGGAATCCATATGGAGGAATTGGAGAAAGTTTCAGCTTCTTGTGCGTATGTTACGCCATCCCATCAATTTCCAATGGGAATGGTGCTACCGATCCATAAGCGGATCAAACTATTACAATGGGCCCAGAAACATTCCAGCTATATCATTGAGGATGATTATGATAGCGAGTTCCGATATCAGGGTCAGCCAATTCCATCGTTAAAATCTCTCGATACGAATGGAAACGTGATCTATCTTGGGACTTTTTCGAAGTCATTTCTTCCGGCTGCCCGTGTCAGTTATGTTGTTTTACCTGATGATCTGATGAAAAGGTTTCAAGCTGAATTCTCTTTTTACAATCAATCTGTTTCACCTTTGATTCAGGAAGCCCTTTTTCTGTTTATGAGAAATGGGCATTTTAGCCGGCATATTCGAAAAATGAGAACCATCTATCAAGCAAAACAAAAAGTGCTGTTAGAAGCAATTGACAAATTTTTAACAGGTGTTACCGTCATTGGGCAAAAGGCAGGACTGCATTTATTGTTGGAATGCGGCAAGGTGGATGCCAGGAAATTATTAAAACAAGCAGAAACGCTCGGAGTGAAAATTTATTTAACAGAACAATACTGGTTGGGGGCAAGCCCCCATTCCAATCAGTCGATTATAATGGGATATGGCGGCCTAACGGAAGAGGAAATTAAAATAGGTATTCAGAAATTAGCGATGGCTTTAAAGCAAGCTGGGAGGCCATCAAAATTTATACAGGAATAAGTTAACTGAATATTTATACGATCACAATAATATTTATGGAATAATTTTGGAGCCTGACACCCAATAGGTGTCAGGCTCATTTTTAAGACAAAAGGTTGGAAAATACTAGATTGAAAAATAATGATTGACAAGTTTTGCGAAAAAAAGTAAAAATATTATTAAAGCAATATTCGTAAAATTTATTATTTTATAAAACTTAACGTTTAAACCAATAGGCAGGTGAAAGTGTGAGTAAAGAACCGATTTTACAACTTAAAAATTTAAAAGTTTCCTTTCAATCTGGAAAAAAGTTCTTTCCTGCAGTTGACGGGGTCAGTTTTGAGCTTAGGGAAGGAGAGATTCTAGGAATTGTCGGAGAATCAGGGAGCGGAAAAAGTGTTACTTCTTTAGCCTCCATGGGGCTGATTCCCTCCCCTCCCGGCAAAATTGAGAGTGGTGAAATCCTCTTTGAAGGAAAAGATTTGAGAAATATTTCCGAAAAAGAGTGGCGAAACATTCGCGGAAATCAAATTTCAATGATTTTCCAGGAACCAATGACTTCTTTGAACCCTTTGTTTACAGTTGGAAATCAATTAATGGAAGCGCTTAAATTACATACGGATCTTTCTAAAGCAGATGCAAAGGCCCGGTGTATTGAATTATTAAGGCTGGTTGGTATCCCAAGGGCTGAAGGAATACTCAAAGAATATCCGCATCAGCTCTCCGGGGGAATGCGGCAGCGGGTCATGATTGCCATGGCGATGGCTTGTAATCCAAGAGTGCTGATCGCCGACGAGCCGACAACTGCTCTCGATGTTACGATTCAAGCACAAATTTTGGCCTTAATGAAGCATCTAAACAAAAAAACCAATACATCCATCATCCTTATTACCCATGATCTGGGGGTTGTAGCAGAAATTTGTGAACGCGTCATTGTCATGTATGCAGGTCAAATCGTAGAGCAAGGTGATGTCAGGACCATTTTGAAGAATCCGCAGCACCCTTACACAAAGGGCTTATTGAAATCCGTACCAGATTTAAGGCAGAAGAAAGACCGGCTTTACAGCATTCCCGGTACGGTACCATTACCCGGATCCGTTCAAAAGGGCTGCCGATTTGCCGCAAGATGTGCCGAAGTTTTCGGAAAGTGCCATAATGAATCACCGGAATTAGTGCAATTGGAAAACCTAGGGACTGAAGTGCGGTGTTTCTTGCATACGTTGAAGGGGGAGAGTGAAACCTGTGTCGGAGTTACTTCTTGAAGTAAACGGACTTAAAAAGTACTTCCCAATTACCGGCGGCATTTTTGGCAGAGTAAAAGGAGAAGTCAAAGCTGTTGACGATGTTTCTTTCTATGTGAAAAAAGGAGAAACATTGGGAATCGTCGGTGAGTCCGGCTGTGGCAAATCTACGACAGGCCGCCTTTTGATGCGTTTAATTGAGGCGAGTGACGGCAGAATTATTTTTGAAGATAAAGAGATTACAAGCATGTCAAAGTCTGATTTGCGAAAAGTGCGTCGCGACATCCAAATGGTGTTTCAGGACCCTTATGCCTCATTAAACCCAAGGCATTCCATTGAGAAAATCTTAGAGGAACCTCTGATTGTTCACGGAATTGGGACAAAGGAGGAAAGGAAAAAACGGGTGAAAGAAATGCTCGAAGTGGTTGGCTTAAGCAGTTACCACGCCAAGCGCTACCCGCACCAATTCAGCGGCGGCCAGCGCCAGCGGATTGGGATTGCTCGGGCACTAATGACCAAACCGAAGCTAATTATTGCCGATGAACCTGTCTCGGCACTCGATGTCTCCATTCAGGCCCAAGTATTGAACCTGATGAAGGATATCCAAAAAGAATTTCAGCTTACCTATATTTTTATTGCCCATGACCTTGGGGTTGTCCGTCACATCAGTGACCGCGTCGGTGTCATGTATTTAGGGAGATTAATAGAACTTGCCGATAGTGAGGAACTCTATGAAAATCCTAAACATCCATATATAAAAGCGCTTCTGTCCGCTGTTCCGATTCCGGACCCTGATCTAAAGAAGCAAACGATTTTAATTGAAGGAGAGCTGCCAAGCCCGGCAAATCCTCCTTCAGGCTGTGCTTTCCATACAAGATGCAGCGAGTGCATGGATATTTGTAAAACTACGAGGCCAAAAGAGCACGAGTCAAACGGTCATTATGTTGCCTGCCACTTGTATAACGAGTAGGACGGGAGCACTTATGATAATTAAACTTAGGGGGTTATCAGAAGCTTATGAAGAAAAGATCACTTACATGGCTACTAATTTCAGTAATGGCGATCAGCATGTTTCTAGCTGGCTGCGGAAGCAAATCAACCAGCAGTACGGCAAAGGATGACACGAAGAGCGGCTCCAAAAAAGATACGCTTGTATACGGCCGCGGCGGTGACTCCACATCATTGGACCCGATTACTACAACAGAAGGCGAAACATTTAAAGTCACGATTAATATTTTTGAAAATCTAGTCAATTACGGCAAACAGGATACTACCTTACATCCGGGGCTGGCCAAAAGTTGGGAAGTATCTCCAGATGGATTGACATATACGTTCCATCTGCGGCAGGGAGTAAAATTCCAGGACGGCACTGATTTCAATGCTGATGCCGTAGTATTTAACTTTAACCGTTGGATGAATGGCGATGAAAAGCAATTTCCATATTACACTATGTTTGGCGGCTTTAAGAAAGACCCGGGACATGTTATTAAAGAAGTAAAAGCGGTTGATCAAAATACCGTTCAGTTTATCTTGAAACGGCCAATGGCCCCGTTCCTGAAAAACCTGGCCATGTCGCCATTTGGCATTGCCAGTCCGTCTGCTGTGAAAAAATGGGGAGACAAGTTCAGAGAACATCCAGTCGGAACAGGCCCGTTCAAATTTGTTGAGTGGAAGCAGAATGATCGCATTGTTCTTGAAAAGAATCCGGATTACTGGCAAAAAGGTCTGCCAAAGCTAAACAAAATCATTTTCCGTGTGATTCCGGAAAATACAGCCCGTTTGAACGCCTTGGCTAATGGCGAAATCGATGTGATGGATGGCTTGAATCCTTCTGATGAGGCAACGGTTAAGGCTAACAAAAACCTGCAAATTATCAAACGTCCGTCGATGAACGTAGGCTACCTAGGTTTCACGGTGACCCGCAAACCATTTGATAATAAGCTTGTTCGTCAAGCATTAAGCTATGCGATTGATAAAAAAGCCATTATCAAAGCGTTCTATGGCGGTCAGGCAATCCCGGCAAAAAATCCGATGCCGCCTTCCATTGAAGGGTATAACGATGCCGTTCAAGATTATCCATACGATTTGGAAAAAGCAAAACAACTGTTAGCACAAGCCGGCTATCCAAACGGATTCTCAATGGATTTATGGGCCATGCCTGTTGCCCGTCCATATATGCCGGAAGGAATGAAAATCGCAGAGGTCATTCAGGAAGATTTGAGCAAAATTGGCGTTAAAGCAAAAATCCAATCGGTTGACTGGGCTACTTATTTACAGAAAGCCACCAAAGGTGACTTTGATGCTTATATGCTTGGCTGGACAGGTGATAATGGGGATCCTGACAACTTCTTATATGCCCTGTTAGATAAAGACAGCATTGGCAGCAACAATTATTCCCGTTACGACAATCCTCAAGTTCACGACCTGTTAATTAAGGCACAGCAGGAAGCTGACCAGACCAAACGAAATGATTTATATAAACAAGCGCAACAGATCATTCACGACGATGCACCATGGGTCCCGCTTGTTCACTCCACACCGTTATTGGCGGCATCTAAAGACGTAGTAAATTACGTACCGCATCCAACAGGTTCGGAAGTTTTGAGCGAAGTAGAATTTAAATAATGAAGGAAAGAGGGGAGGAGCATTGCCTCCCCTTTTTTGAAAAAGAGCGGCAAGAAGCGCAAATAGAACTGGTGAAACCGCAAATAAAATCGGTGAAACCGCAAATAAAATTGGCAAATCCGCAAATAAAATCGGTGAAACCGCAAATAAAGCTGGCATAACCTAAATAGTCTTGCAAAAATCTTAACAGCCCTACAAAAAGAGGTGAAAAAGGTGCTAACCTATACAGTCCGACGGATTTTTTCATTAATCCCGGTATTGATCGGGATGACGCTTGTTGTTTTTGCCATTATTCATGCCATTCCAGGAAATCCTGCACAAGTTATCCTTGGGCAAAGAGCCACAAAGGAGGCGGTAAGGGAGCTGACAGAACAGCTTGGCTTAAATAAGCCCTGGATTATACAATACTTTGAATATATCAAAGCCTTACTCCATGGTGACTTAGGTATTTCGTTAAGAACAAGGGGCCCTATTAATGAAGAAATTTGGCCTTACTTGATGGCAACACTGGAATTAACGATTGTGGCGATGCTGATTGCGATTATTATCGGTGTGAATGCAGGGATTATTAGTGCCTGGTTCAACAATTCATGGTTTGATTATGTAGCCATGGTTTTGGCACTCATTGGCGTGTCGTTGCCGATCTTCTGGCTGGGATTAATGGAGCAATGGGCTTTTTCCATCCAACTTGGCTGGCTGCCAACAACAGGCCGAGAGGATGTAAGGGATCCCGTCTCCGCGATTACGAACTTGTATTTACTTGATACACTAATGCAAGGCAGGATTGACCAGTTTTGGACCGTGCTGCAACATTTAATTCTGCCGAGCCTGGCGCTTGCTACGATTCCAATGGCCATTATCGCCAGGATGACTCGGGCAACGATGCTCGAAGTGATGAAATCGGATTTTATTCGTACAGCTAGAGCAAAGGGGCTTAGAATGTTTTGGGTCGTATACAAGCATTCTTTTAAAAATGCGATTATTCCGGTGTTGACGGTTATTGGTTTGCAAACAGGACTTTTACTCGGAGGCGCGATTCTGACAGAAACCATATTCGGCTGGCCGGGAATTGGCAGATATTTATATGATGCCATCACTTATCGTGATTACCCTGTGATCCAGTCTGGGATTTTAATTATTGCGTCCCTTTTTGTCTTGATCAACTTGATTGTCGATCTTTTATATGTTTTCATCGACCCAAGAATTAAGTATACGAAATAGAGGGGGGAAACACAGTGGCAGAACTGGTGAAAAATACGGTTGAGATTCCTACATTACAAACTGAAGAAAAGACGATTTCTCCGTGGAAAGAGGCATGGCAATCGTTTTATAAAAACCGCCTTGCCTTGGCAGGGTTGATCATTGTTGTCTTTTTTATCATTTTGGCAATCATCGCACCTCTCGCAGCACCATACAGTTATGATGGACAGACATTGACAGATAGGCTGCAGCCGCCATCAAGCAAACATTGGTTTGGAACTGATGACTTCGGCCGTGATATTTTTTCCCGAGTTGTATACGGGGCAAGAATTTCATTATGGGTCGGTTTTTTCTCGGTTTTAGGTTCCGTAATAGCCGGGACACTGCTTGGCATCATAGCAGGCTATTATGGGCGCTGGGTGGATACGATTATTTCTCGTGTATTTGATGTAATGCTTGCTTTTCCTAGTATTTTGCTTGCGATTGCGGTTGTGGCCATTCTTGGACCATCGTTGCAAAATGCCTTAATTGCGATTGCCGTTATAAATATTCCTAATTTTGGGCGGCTCATTCGTTCGAGGGTGCTGAGTGTGAAACAAGAAGAATATATTATGGCTGCACGGGCAATTGGAATGAAAGATTCCCGGATCCTCCTGCACCACATACTGCCAAACAGTATTTCCCCGGTGATTGTCCAGGCGACATTGGCGATTGCCTCTGCCATCATAGAGGCTGCCGGGTTGGGGTTTCTTGGATTAGGAGCTCAGCCTCCTACTCCGGAGTGGGGCAAAATGCTGGCTGATTCCAAGCAATATCTTGTACAGGCTCCATGGACATTGTTCTTCCCGGGAATTGCCATTGCATTGACCGTGCTCGGATTCAACCTGATGGGAGATGGCTTGAGGGATGTACTGGATCCGAAAATGAAACAATAAAGAAGAGGCTCAGAACGAGTCTCTTCTTTGTTTTGACTACTCTCCAAAATATAAGCTGCATTTGTTTTGATGAGACTGGAATGTTATACTACTCTCGGTGATGCGAAAATGTCATGTCAATCAAGTGATGAATTAATACGATTTCTGGAAGAAGCAAAAACCTATACAAAAGAAGGCAAGGTTGCAGACTATATTCCTGAGCTGGGAAAAGCAAATCCCAATGATTTGTCAATTGCCATTCATGATCCGGACGGAAGATGTATTTCGGCGGGAGATATTGATAAAAAGTTTACGCTGCAAAGTATTTCAAAAGTGATCAGCTTAGCCTTTGTCCTAATGGATAGAGGATTTCATTATGTATTTGAACGGGTTGGTATGGAGCCTACTGGAGATCCATTTAATTCGATTGCCAAGTTGGAAACAATGGCTCCAGCCAAACCGTTAAACCCGATGATTAATGCTGGGGCCCTTGTTGTCACTCATATGATAAAAGGAGATTCAGTAGAGGAGCGGTTTCACCGGCTATTAGGCTTTATCCGGGAATTAACCGGCAGTACCTCCATTAGCTATTGTGAAAAAGTGGCCCGTTCTGAATTTGAAACAGCCGATTTAAACCGGTCTTTATGCTATTTTCTTAAGCAGCATAAAATTATCGTAGAAGATGTTGAAACATTATTGGATTTATATACCAAACAGTGTGCAGTTGAAATGAATTGTTTAGAGTTGGCGCGGGTTGGGCTGATTTTTGCGATGGACGGAGTGGATCCCTTAACGGAAAACGGATTATGCCCGAAGATGTCGCCCGTATTTGCATAACATTTATGGTCACATGCGGAATGTATAATGCATCAGGCGAATTCGCCATCAAAATAGGCATTCCGGCAAAAAGCGGTGTATCAGGTGGAATAATGGGAGCTGTTCCTGGCAAATTTGGTATCGGTGTCTTCGGACCTGCATTGGATGAAAAAGGAAACAGTATAGCCGGACTGAAACTTCTCGAGCTTTTATCAAGAAATTATCGGCTCAGTATGTTTTAAAAATTTTTTATGACTTAGATGAAAGACCAAACTCTTGCGGTAAGGCGAAGGAAAAGTCCTTCATAAGCAGAA
>NZ_BCUZ01000068.1 GCF_001591485.1 Neobacillus fumarioli NBRC 102428
GATGAGCTTAGGAGGGGTACCGGAATGAAAAAAATTATAAAAAACGGCACAATTGTTACTGCTTCAGATACTTACCAGGCAGAAATTTTAATAGAGGATGGAAAAATTGTACAAATTGGCACCAATTTATCAGCCATTGGTGCAGAGGTCATTGACGCCAAGGGCTGTCTTGTTTTTCCAGGAGGAATTGATCCTCATACCCATTTGGATATGCCTTTTGGCGGTACTGTAACAAAGGATGATTTTGAATCAGGCACGATTGCTGCTGCTTTTGGCGGAACTACAACGATTATTGATTTTTGCTTAACAAATAAAGGAGAGCCGCTTAAAAATGCCATTCAAACATGGCATGAGAAATCGAAGGATAAAGCGGTGATTGATTACAGCTTTCACTTGATGATTTCTGAAATCAATGACAAGGTGTTAAATGAGCTTCCCCAAGTAATACATGATGAAGGAATTACTTCCTTTAAAGTCTTCATGGCCTATAAAAATGTGTTCCAGTCAGATGATGAAACTCTTTTTAAAACATTTGTAACGGCAAAGGAACTTGGCGCTTTGGTAATGGTCCATGCGGAAAACGGGGATGTAATTGATTATTTAACGAAAAAGGCACTCGCGGAAGGAAAGACCGACCCCATCTATCATGCTTTGACAAGGCCGGCAGAATTGGAAGGGGAAGCAACTGGCCGGGCTGCCAGAATGTGCGGTCTCGCTGACTCGCAATTATATGTCGTACATGTTTCATGTGCTGAAGCCGTGAAGCAAATTACAGAAGCCCGGAAGAAAGGGTTTAATGTTTGGGGAGAGACCTGCCCGCAATATCTAGTCCTTGATCAAAGCTATTTAGAAAAGCCTAATTTCGAAGGAGCCAAATATGTCTGGTCTCCGCCGCTTAGAGAAAAATGGAACCAGGAAGTTCTCTGGAATGCCCTGAAAAATGGCGAGCTGCACACTTTCGGTTCCGATCAGTGCTCCTTTGATTTTAAAGGGCAAAAAGAGCTCGGACGCGGAGATTTCACGAAAATTCCGAATGGCGGCCCTATGATTGAAGACCGGCTGACGATTTTATTCTCAGAAGGTGTAAAAAAAGGGCGGATCAGTCTGAATCAATTTGTTGACCTTGTTTCCACCCGGGCCGCTAAACTATTTGGACTATTCCCGAAAAAAGGCACGATTGCCATTGGAGCAGATGCCGACATCGTGATTTTTGATCCGAATATTGAACGGGTTATATCCGCAGAAACCCATCATATGGCGGTAGATTATAACGCCTTTGAGGGGATGAAAGTTATAGGAGAGCCGGTTTCCGTGTTAGTTCGTGGAGAGTATGTGATCAAAGATAAACAGTTTGTCGGCAAACCTGGCTCAGGTCAATATTTAAAACGAGCAAAATTCAATATGAATGCTCCGATTCATCAAAATGAAACACTATCAATCTAGTCTTTCAGCTGGAGGGATTTGATGTCCGAAAACAAACAATTTCTGGAAGAACGAGACAAAATAGATTTTCTGATTCAGAAGGGGTATCGCATTCATTCTGTCAGCGAGCATTTAAATGGTGCTTCGGTTACCTTTGTACACCCTGATGGAAAGGAAACAGAAACCTTACTCATCGCCACACCCAATGCGAGAAAATATTTTTCTAGTCTATTAATCAAACAGAACCAAGCCATTCATTAATTATTTGAAGAGGATTGGTCCAACTGCCAATCCTCTTTCATACACATTTCCAGTCTTCCACGTAAAAGTTTGCGATGAAGTGAAACGGAACCACGCCGAACGAAATATAACCACAAAAATATTCCACTATTTCACATGCAGCCAAAACAAAAGGAGCGGATGCAATGAAGGAACATTTTCAATTAAAAGTTGCGGATGTAATGCGGCGACGGCACTTTGAACACGCTGAAATTCTTGCCGGAAAAGAGGGCATCCAGCGGATTGTAAAATGGGTTCATGTTGTCGAAGCAACTACAATCCGTAATCTGTTAAAAGGGCATGAACTTATATTATCTACAGGAATTGCCTGGAAGAACCATCCTGAAATGTTTTGTTCGATGGTTCTCGAATTTGTAGAGAACCAAGCTGCAGGACTATGCATTGAGATGGGAACACATTTATCCGAAATCCCAGCAGATGTACTTGAAATCGCCAACGAGTATCAATTCCCCATCATCGTTTTTAAAACCCAAGTTCCGTTTGTCGAAATTACCCAGGATATTCATTCGATTATCATCAATCAGCAATATCAAAAAATTTCCGATTTAGAAAATTACTCACAACGCTTAAATAAGCGCCTGTTAACCATGGACAGTTATGAAGACATTTTACAGTTTATATTTTCTGCACTTGATGTCCAAATTCTGTTTCGCTTTAAAAATCAAGACTATGAATTTGTACCTGATATAAACCGCACTGAGAAAATAGCCATCCTCAAAGAGCTTGAATCGGCTGGCGGCCAAAACTCTACTCATTTCGCCTGTACGCCAATCTTCCTGTTTGGCCAGGAGTATGCAGAATTATTGATCTATTCAAAGGATATACCGATTGGCGAATACGAATTATTAATATTAGACCGTACCGCGACCGCCTTAGCCCAGCATCTGCAGCGGGATTTGTATGTAGAAGAGAAAAAACGGGTGGAAGAATTTGAATGGCTTCATGGCTGGCTGGAAGGGGAGCATTCACTTGGAACAATTCACGACTATCTAGAAGAAAATGGATTGAAAGTTAAATCATCTGAATCTGTTGTATTGATTTCCAAACTGCTGCCACTAAAAGATAAACTCTTCCAGGATATAACGTATCTAAAATTATTATTTCGCTCGGTTTTTGAACAGCATGGTTTTGTTGTATTTACAGTAGAAAAAAGAAATGAGCTCATTATGATCCTTATTAATCATCGTGCGAAAAAGAACTTGAAGGAGCGGATTAAAAAAGCTATTGAACAAATTCATGGTTCCGAGTTTATCCGTAAGCAAAACTCGGTAAAGCTGACGATAGCTGCTGGTAAGTTTATAGATTCATTATGCAAAATACATAGAAGCTATCAAACAGCAAAAGAAACTTTGAGAATTCAACAAAAAATGACAAATAAACAAGGATATTATTTTTATGAGGATCTGCATTTATACCGTTTGATTTCTGAATTAAGCAAACATACGGACCTTCAGGAACTTGCTGCGGAATATTTATCCCCTGTGATCCAATATGATGAAAAATACAATGGCAAACTTTTAGAAACATTAAAAGTCTATTTGGAATGCAATGGATCCAAGCAGGAAACTTCCAATAAACTATATATCGTAAGACAGACACTATACCACCGCCTGCAAAAGCTCGAAAACTTACTTGGGGAAGACTTTATGGAACATGAAAAACGGGTAGCAATTGAATTTATGCTGCTTGTCTATGATTATTTATTTTCTAACGAACAAAGCACTGTAAAGCATCACGCGAAGTCACAATAATAGATTTGCAAAATGTTGAAGATTTGCCGAAACCTTTTTACGAAATGTCTAATGAATCAATTTTTGGGTTACGAGATAATGAATATAGCAGGAGAATTTTCGATCATAGGAGGCCGAGAAATGACTGTTACGAAGAATGAAACCACAGTCTTAAAAAATTTTATTAATGGTGAATGGGTGAATGCAAACAGTAGTCAAACGCTGGATGTAGTAAATCCTGCAACAAATGAATTGCTTACAAAAGTTCCGATATCGGCGAAATCAGATGTGGATACGGCGGTTACTGCGGCTAAAACAGCATTCAAGAAGTGGAAAAACACCCCAGTTCCAAAGCGGGCAAGAATTATGTTCAAGTTCCACCACTTATTAACAGAACATCACGAAGAACTGGCTCGCCTGGTGGTACAGGAAAATGGAAAGGCATACAAAGAAGCGTTTGGCGAAGTGCAGAGAGGCATTGAATGTGTTGAATTTGCTGCTGGTGCACCGACATTAATGATGGGGGAAAGTTTATCTGGAATTGCTGAAGATATTGATTCTGAAATGTTTCGTTTCCCATTAGGGGTAGTCGGCGGAATCACCCCGTTTAATTTCCCGATGATGGTACCTTTATGGATGTTCCCTCTTGCAATTGCCTGCGGCAATACATTTGTGTTAAAGCCATCAGAACGGACACCAATTTTGGCCAATCGCTTGGCAGAATTGTTCACGGAAGCCGGTGCACCAAAAGGCGTATTAAATGTTGTGCATGGCGCCCATGATGTTGTGAACGGGCTGCTTGAGCATCAAGACATTGCGGCGATTTCTTTTGTCGGCTCACAGCCCGTAGCAAAATATGTCTATATGCGGGCGGCGGCAGAAGGAAAGAGGGTTCAGGCGCTTTCTGGAGCCAAAAATCATCATATTGTCATGCCGGATGCGGATATCAATAAAGCCGTTCAGCATATTATAAGCTCAGCATTCGGCAGTGCCGGGCAGCGTTGTATGGCCTGCAGTGCCGTGGTCGTTGTCGGTGAAAACGAACCATTTGTTAAGCAACTGAAACAGAAAGCCGATGAATTGATCATAGGGAACGGAATGGATGAAGAAGTTCTTCTCACCCCTGTTATTCGCAGAGAACATCGTGAAAAAGTACTTGGCTATATTGAAAAAGGGGTGGCAGAAGGAGCGAAATTGTTACGGGACGGCCGGAACGAAATGGACGATCTTCCAGAAGGTAATTTCCTTGGCCCTACGATTTTTGACCATGTGACGCCGGATATGACGATTGCTAAAGAGGAAATCTTTGCACCTGTTTTAAGCTTGCTTCGTGCAAAAGATTTGGATGAAGGACTTGAATATATTCGACAATCCCGTTATGGCAATGGGGCTACAATCTATACGAACGACGCCAAAGCAGTCCGCAAGTTCCGCGAAGAAGCCGATGCCGGAATGCTTGGCATTAATGTTGGCGTCCCCGCAACCATGGCCTTCTTCCCATTTTCCGGCTGGAAGGACTCTTTCTACGGCGACCTCCATGTGAACGGGAAAGATGGCATCAACTTCTATACACGAAAGAAAATGATTACGTCTCGATTTGAATAAAAGATGTCATAGTACATCGATTGGAGGGAATGGAATGGCTCAAACAAGCCGCTCAAAAGATTCTTTATTGTCCAAGGATGAAAAATATGTTTGGCATGCCATGAAACCTTATAATCCAGAAGCGACAATTGTTGCAGAGAAGGCAGAAGGTTCGTGGGTAACCGATGTAGATGGCAAACGTTATTTGGATGCGATGGCAGGTCTTTGGTGTGTCAATGTTGGCTACGGGAGAACGGAGCTTGCAGAGGCAGCTTATGAACAATTGAAGGAAATGGCCTATTTTCCGTTATCGCAAAGCCATGTTCCCGCTATCAAACTGGCAGAAAAGCTAAATGAAATGCTGGGTGAGGAATACGTGATTTTCTTCTCAAACAGCGGATCGGAAGCAAACGAAACAGCTTTTAAGATAGTTAGACAGTACCACCAGCAAAGAGGAGAATATAACCGCTACAAAATCATCTCTCGCTATCGCGCCTATCATGGCAATTCGATGGGAACCCTGGCTGCGACTGGCCAGGCACAGCGCAAATTCAAATATGAACCTTTGGCACCTGGATTTATCCATGTGTCCCCACCGGATTCTTATCGAGACGCAGAAAATGTTACTGATCCAAAAGAACTCTCAGCTGTCAAAGAAATTGACCGGACCATGACATGGGAATTAAGCGAAACCATCGCCGCCATGATTATGGAACCAATTATTACCGGAGGTGGTGTGCTGATTCCTCCGGACGGATATATGAAGGCGGCAAAGGAAGTTTGTGAAAAACATGGGGCCTTGTTAATTGTTGACGAAGTTATATGCGGTTTTGGTCGTACGGGCAAACCATTCGGCTTTATGAATTATGATGTGAAGCCTGATATGATCACGATGGCTAAAGGAATCACAAGTGCCTACCTGCCGCTTTCAGCAACTGCTGTCAAAAAAGAGATTTACGAAGTTTTTAAAGGAACGGAAGAATACGATTATTTCCGGCATGTCAATACATTTGGCGGTAATCCTGCAGCCTGTGCCCTGGCACTGAAAAATCTCGAAATTATGGAAAATGAACACTTGTTTGAACGTTCCCGGGATTTAGGTGAACAGCTTTTGAACCACTTGAAAAACTTGCTTCAAGACCATCCATTTGTTGGTGATGTCCGCGGTAAAGGCTTATTGATCGGCATTGAATTAGTAAAGGATAAAACCACAAAAGAGCCACTTGATGTTAGTATCATTAATCAAGTGATTGCAAGCTGCAAAGACCTGGGAATCATAATCGGAAAAAATGGGGCAACAGTAGCAGGTTACAATAATGTATTAACCTTGGCACCTCCATTATCAATTGAGCAAAAGGATCTACACTTTCTGGTCAAAGTCTTGAATGATTCATTTGCTAAAATAAAATAATCTACCCGAGCACTTGTATCTGGTTACAAGTGCTCGTTTTTAGCTTTTATAAATAATTGTATTGTCTGTATATTTCATCCATGAGATTTCGTTCATTATCGTGTGATTATTGTCTTATGGCTGGCCGAATTCTTCTTCGTATTCAAATTCGCCTTCATTGGCTTCTTCCGCTTTTGGCCCCTCAAGCATAAATGGAGCATCTTCTTCCCTATCATCTTCATCGACAATTGTCCCATAAATTTCAGAAGATGATTCTTGACCGTTTGCAATGACCACCATTCCCAAGCTTTCAAGCAAACGTTCCTGATTGTTTCGTTTCAGTTTTTGACGTGTAGAGGCTCTTAGCTGCGCAATACCGATTATTTCATCAATTAGCATGGAAAATGTTTGAAAATCAATGTGGTTTTGAACGCTATTTTCAATGATATTTAAAAAGTCATCTTCAAATATCCGGTAATCTCTTTCATACTCTTCAGGGTTCATTTCCCGAAAGGTTGTTCCATTTGTCCCGATAAAGTTTAGAATCATTTCGGCGATTATTTGATTGGTCCCCTGTAATTCAGGTCGATTGCGAAAATAGTAATTAGCATCAAGAAGGGTGCGATAATAACTTTTAAACTTTTGATTTACTTGCAAGAAATTCAGGTTACTCATTGGAAAGAACCTCCTTAAAATTTGAAAAGGACATCTTACTTATAGATTACATACGCTCATCATTGGCATATTAGTTTATGCTCATTTTCAGCAATGGTTCATGGAGAATCTTTTTCAAAAAAATATATTGACTTTTTCATATTTTCTGTGGATAATCAAAGAAACTTTACATTGAGAATGGAATTGGGACTAGTAAACTTTTGGAACATGAAAGAGAGTGAAACCCATAGGCTGTAAGGTTTCTCATGGAAAGATCGTTGAACCTGCCCAATTAGAATCTGCTTATGCCAACATAAGCCGTTTGCCGGCGTTAAGGCTAAGAGAGGGTGCGCAAGGCCGCGCATCAATAAAGGTGGTACCGCGGAAACGATTTTTCCGTCCTTTGTAATAGGACAGAAGAGTCGTTTTTTTATTTATGAAAAAGAAGGGTTATAGAATGAAGAAAAAGCTAGTAGTTGTAAAAATCGGAAGCAGTTCGCTTACGACAGCATCCGGAACCATTTCGGATGAAAAAATGCGCGATCATGTGGAAGCATTAAGTTTCTTGAAAGAACAGGGGCATGACGTCATTTTAATTTCCTCCGGCGCTGTGGCGGCCGGGTTTCGCTCCCTGGGGTATCGGTCCCGGCCGAGAACAAATGCGGGAAAGCAGGCTGCCGCTAGTGTCGGTCAAGGCCTGTTGATGCAGCATTATATTCAATTGTTTCAACAGTATGGAATTATGCCGGCACAGATTTTATTATCCAGGGAGGATTTTTATAGCCAAGTCAAGTTTCACAACCTGTTCAATACGATTCAGGAGCTGCTGCAAAGAGGAATGCTTCCGATCATTAATGAGAATGACTCGGTAGCGATTGACGAGCTGACCTTTGGGGATAATGATATGCTTTCAGCTCTTGTGAGCGGGTTTTTACATGCGAATGCCTTGATTATTTTAACAGATGTGAATGGGATCTATGATGGCAATCCGAACTATTCGAAAGCGGTGAAGAAGTATCATTTTATTTCCGAGGTATCGGAAGAGCTCTTGAAAGCGGCTGGTGGCAGCACTTCAGCAGTTGGAACAGGCGGGATGAGATCAAAGCTTGAGGCAGCGAGAAAAGCATTATCCCTTGGTGTCAGTGTATTTGTCGGTACAGGGTCAGGGAAGGAAAAGCTTATCGATATTTTGGCCGGGAAGGGAGATGGGACCTATATCGGCGGACCATTTCAAACCCAGATGCAGATGCGCAAGCAATGGATTGCCTATCATTCACATGTAGATGGCGTTATTGAAATCGATGAAGGCGCTGAACAAGCGATTGTTCAAAAGGGCAAAAGTCTGCTTCCGGTAGGCGTAACAAAAGTCATTGGCAAATTTAATGCTCTCGATGTTGTGGAAGTTCGAAATCAAAAAGGCAAAATAGTTGGCAAAGGGATGATTTATTACTCATCAGAGAATTTAGTAAAAGCCAAAGGCTTGCCGAGCGAACAATCGAAAATCTATTCGATCAACCGGCGGGCGGAAGTGATTCATCGGGATAATTGGGTGAAACTGCGGGAGGAATGAACCTAAAATGAGTGAATTATTAGAAAAGGCTCAAAAACTGAAATCAGCATCCAAACGGCTGGCAATGCTAACAACCGAAGAAAAAAATGACGCATTAGGCAAAATAGCAGACCGGATTTTAATTGAAAAAGGATGGATTATACAGGAGAACGCAAAAGATATCCAAAACGGAAAAGAAAACGGGTTCTCTGCTTCACTTTTAGACCGTCTTTTGCTGACGGATGAAAGAATCGAGCAAATTGCGGATGGAATTCGTCAAGTCATCCGTCTCGAGGATCCTGTTGGAGAAATCATTGAATCTTGGAAACGTCCAAATGGGCTCGAAATTCAAACAGTCAGAGTACCGCTCGGTGTCATTGGTATGGTGTATGAAGCGCGGCCGAATGTAACGGTTGATGCCGCATGTCTTTGCTTGAAGGCAGGGAATGCCGTGTTGTTAAGAGGAAGTTCTTCGGCATTCCATTCTAATAGGGCGCTCGTTAGAGTTATGCAGGAGGCCTTAGCGGCTTCAGCGATTCCAACAGAGGCTGTCCAGCTTTTGGAAGATACAAGCCGCGAAACAGCATCGGAAATGTTTA
The DNA here is from genome assembly GCF_001591485.1 of Neobacillus fumarioli NBRC 102428. Taxonomy (GTDB): domain Bacteria; phylum Bacillota; class Bacilli; order Bacillales; family Cytobacillaceae; genus Neobacillus; species Neobacillus fumarioli. The sequence continues at coordinate 9,229 of NZ_BCUZ01000068.1, forward strand.
GGCTGAATGACTATCTCGACGTTCTCATCCCCCGGGGCGGAGCTGGCTTAATACAATCCGTCATCCAACATGCTACGGTTCCGGTTTTGGAAACAGGGGTAGGCAATTGTCATATTTTTATCGATGAATCGGCACAGAAAGACATGGCGATTGAGATTGTATTAAATGCAAAACTGCAGCGTCCTTCCGTTTGCAATGCAGCAGAAACTGTATTGATTCATCAAAACTGGCCATTTACGGATGATCTTTTAGCGGTCTTATTCGAAAAAGGAGTTGAACTCCGCGGTGATGAACCGTTGTCTGCAGCCTATCCATTTATGAAGCAGGCACAAGAAGCGGATTGGCAGACGGAATTTTTGGCACCTATTTTAGCCGTAAAACGAGTTGCAAACGTACGTGAAGCAATTGAACATATTGACACATACGGAACAAAACATTCTGAGGCAATTATCAGTGAAGACCAGAATCACGTTTCCTTATTTTTTCAAGCAGTGGACGCAGCTGTGTTATATCACAATGCTTCCACTCGATTTACAGATGGCGAGCAGTTTGGATACGGGGCGGAAATTGGCATCAGCACCCAAAAACTCCACGCCCGCGGACCGATGGGCTTAAAAGCCATTACCTCGACAAAGGCAATTGTTAGAGGAACAGGGCAAATTCGCGTTTAAACGATGAAAAGAACAGGCATGATTCATTCACCTGTTCTTTTTGCTTTTCGATGAAAGGGACATTTTGATAGTGATGTTTCATCATCATGTAGAAAATATTGCTGCCATTCGTAATTATCATGATTTCCATAGGTATTTAAAGCCGGATGAATAGGGATGGAATCATAATGTTCTAACCGTTTCCGAATGTTTGCCTTTATTCTGGCTGCGTTTTTCTGAGAGACGTAAAATCTTTCAAGGGCCCATCTTGGCGTAATGGCCAGCATAAAATAAGGGAAATGCCGGCTGTTGCGATTTTTATGGGATGGAGTAGCACAATAAACAAAATATTGCTCCCCATGAAAACAGAATTCCCATAACGGATCGTGTGGATCTTGGGGAATTTGGCTCGGCCATTCTACTGAATCAAGCTCAGTTAATCGATTTAATTGTGCCCAGAAAAGCTGTTCATAATGTTCTACGTCCCCATTTTCCATTTCGCATGGTTCATAAAAAATGACAAGAGAAGTATAGTTGCCAATTTCTCTATAACATTCCGAATAGGCTTTCAATAACCGGGCAAACTGGATTGCGGCTAAATCATTATATGGAGCAGGTACAAAGCCGTAGCAAAAGTGGTTCAAGCGATGACCTGTAGTTGCCGGTATACACGGAAACAAGTTGTCCTTGTCGGTCATTTTCGCTGCGAATGTTTCATATGCATCCAGTTTCCATGATTCCAGTTTTGTACTATAAATTGTTTCTGTTGTAAACAGCTCCATTTAAAGGACCTCCTCTCAGCATAGAATATGCGAAAGAAGGAGGGTGGGTGAATGCCCGCTGTTTGGCAATGGAAAATTTATGTATGTATAAACATCTTAGAGGTATACTATGGGAGAAAATACAGTTAAAGGAGAGGCACAATGTCGATCGAAGAAGGTTCAAAATATCAAATATCGCAAGGGATCCAAGGTTACTTTAACTCAGCTGAAAGCTTTACGGTCTTATCCAATAATGGGGTGACTGTTCAATTCAAGCTAGAAGACGGCAAAGGCCGCGGCGCAATGCCGATTGAACATTTACATTACTTACTTAAAAAATCAAACTTAACAATAATACCGAATAAACGGTCCTTATTGAATACGGAAACTACCGAGGAACAAATCGGATGAAAAGAGGTGAAGGATTACCTCTTTTTTATTGTATTTCAAAAAACAGGTGAATAAATTTTAGAAAATTGATATTATTTAGATTAGAAAGATATGTTTTTGTTAAGGAGGGTGAACAATGTTTGTTTTTGAAAAGTTAAAAGAGTTAGTCAAAACACAACCAGATCAAGTGATTACCGTCTTTCAGGGAAGGGAAACAACTTACGGGGAATTTTACCGTCAGGCGCGAAATTTGGCCGCTTATTTCCAAACCAAAGGGTATTCTAAAGATGACATGATTGCGGTCTACTTAAATAATTCAGATTATTTTCTTATCTGTTATTTTGCCTGCCAGCTGGGCGGATTTCCAATTCTGCCTGTCAATACAAAATTAGCAGCACCGGAGGTAGAATACATATTTAGCCATTCAGATGCAAAAGCCCTTATTTACGATCCCCAGCTTGAAGATGTATTAAGCGAGATTCCCCACATCATTGATCAGTTTGAAGACCGCTTATCAGTCAGCGGCGAGCAGACGCTTTTGAACGTTCTAGCGGATGATTCTAAGCCATTTCAGCTGCCGGACATTGCTGAAGAAGATACAGCAGTTGTTTTTTATACATCCGGCACTACTGGCAAGCCAAAAGGTGTCATGCTTTCGGCTGCAAATGTCCGAGCCATTACCCAGATTTGGTCTGATTCTATGGAATTGACATCAAATGACCGGATGCAAATTTCAACCCCGCTGTTTCATTGTGCCGCCAGCCATTGTTTCAGCGTTCCCACCATTTATAAAGGCGGTACGGTGATTATCGAAGAAGCTTTTTCTCCAGAACAAACCCCTGTCACCATGGAAAAAGAAAAAGTTACGGTTTTCTTTGGAGTTCCTGCCATGTATAGCATTCTATTAAACACACCGAAAATGAGAGAGGCAGATTTATCTCGATTACGCTTGTTTACTTACGGAGCAGCACCTATGCCGTATGAGTTAATCCGCAAAGTGAAATCACAGTTTTCCCATGTTAAAGTGCAAAATTTATATGGACAGACGGAAAATTCTCCGGGTGCTACCACGTTAAAAGATTATTATGCCTTAGAAAAGATCGGTTCTGTCGGAGAACCGCTGCCGATGACAGAAGTCAAGGTTGTCGATGATGATGGAAATTCGGTTCCAACGGGTGAAGTAGGCGAGATTATCGTCAAAGGTCCCCAGGTTATGAAAGGTTATTGGAAGAACGAAGAAGCAACGCGCCAAACCATCAAAAATGGCTGGCTGTACAGTGGTGATTTAGGACGGCTTGATGAAGATGGATTGTTATACATTGTCGACCGAAAGAAGGATATGATCATCCGCGGCGGGGAAAATGTCTATCCTGTTGAGATTGAAGAAGTATTATATCAATTACCGGAAATTTTAGAAGCAGCGGTTGTGGGGGTGAATCACGAAATTTACGGTGAAGTTCCCAAAGCATATATAGTGCTCAAGGAAGGATGGACCCTATCTGAAGAAGAGATATTCGCCTATTGTAAAAAGAAGCTAGCAAAATATAAAGTACCTGCAGAAGTTGTCTTTCTCGATATCTTGCCAAGGAATGCAAGCGGTAAGGTGTTAAAACATAGGTTAAGAGAAAATGTAAACGTATGAAAAACAGGATCCCAACCATCGTTTGGCTGGGATCTTTCCATTCTTTAGTTTGCTGGCGATGTTCCAAGGAAATGTCCGTCTTTATTAAACACAAACATAACAACATTCCCCTTCGGATCCGTAAAAGGAACCCCAATTAATATTTCTCCGGTATCATTTTTTCTGATCACTTGAATATCATGGGCTCCATTCCATGAATAGCCTTCTTTTTTCGCTTCTTTTTTCAACGTTTTGAATTCATGGGTTTTTAATAAATGCGAAACCAATTTGTTCCTTTCTTTTCCGGTTATGATGGTAACATGACAGCCGCAATCACCAGATGTTGCTGCAGTACCAGACGTATTTGGAAGCCCAGCCGCTTTCGCAGTATTGCCGCCAGTAACAAATAATGTGAATGCCATGATACCTCCAAATAAGAGAATTAAAGCTTTCTTCATCTCATTTCCTCCTTCATTTTTAAATTTCAACTATTTATTTCTATGCCATTCGACATTCTCCTTCAAAAACTATGAAAAATCTTCAATAAATTATGATAAATTCGTACAACCAGTCTAAAAAGCTGGACATTTACGCATATCCTTTACAAATGAAAGAACCTTTTACTGTTCAGAACATTTTTTCTGTTTTTTTACAACTTATGACTCTCATGACGAAGGAAAAATGTTAAAATAAGGCTAATTGAAAATTAATGTATTAGGGGGATTTTGCGGTTGGATACAAAATTTAATAA
>NZ_BCUZ01000069.1 GCF_001591485.1 Neobacillus fumarioli NBRC 102428
AAATGCCTCCTAAATATTTAGGAGACATTTTTATTTTCATTGCCAATCTTTCGTGTTTTCAAGGAGTTTGTCAATCTCCATCTGCTTGATTTTAAAGTTTTTGTCAGATGTTAGATCCGCTGTTGCATCTAGTAGTTTATCAATATCAATGACGATCATTCCCATAATCTAACCTCCAGAGTAAAATTTATATTTACTGTACTAGAAGGTTCGAATGTTTCCTTATTTTTTCTGGGGGGATATAAATTTTAAAATGGCAAAAAGCCTGATTTACAAAATCAGGCTTTTTCCATTTAATTTTTAGAAACAGGCTTTGATCCTTTGTTTCCTTTCGGTCCGAGATAATTATAATCATCCGGGTTTATCGGCTTAAAACCCTTTGGTTTATAAAACCTCAGCAAGTCCTTATTAACAATGTCATCAGACATCACGAGCTCTGTTTTCACTCTTGTATCAATATCCTTACATAGATCATTTGAGCCAAGCAGCTGCTCCGTCTGTGCATCATAGCACTTATCATTTACTTGAATCACTTTATCAGATACAAAATCACCGTTTCTGAATAATGCCCATTTGCGGTGCTGTTTAGATAAGAGATCTGATCCAAACTCCATGTAATCTTTTGTATCAATTCCTAATAAATGCAGGACAGTTGGGCGGACATCTATTTCTCCGCCAACTTGGGTCTGAATACCGCCTTTTACACCAGGTACACGAATGATTAACGGTACTTGCTGTAATTTGGCATTAACAACTGGAGTAATTTCCTTGCCAAGCACTTTCGTCATTGCTTCATTATGATTTTCGGAAATTCCATAGTGGTCTCCATAAAACACAAGGACAGTCTTATTCCATAATCCGTCTGCTTTTAAAGCATTACAGAATTGTTCTAATGCCTGATCCATATAATTAGCAGATTGGAAATATTGATTGACAACTGTATCATCCGTATCAAATGCCGGGAAATTTGTATCCTGCGGGTCCATTGCAAATGGGAAATGGTTTGATAAAGTTATAAATTTCGCATAGAATGGCTGCTTCAATTTCTCCAGCATTGGCATGGATTCTTGAAAATATGGTTTATCCTTCATACCATAGTTCTTTTTATTTTCCGGCGACATGTCATAGTATTCAGCATCAAAGAATTGATCATAACCTAATGCTTTATACATGACATTACGGTTCCAGAATGTTTTATAGTTTCCATGGAATACAGCAGAATGATAGCCATACCCTTTTAAAATTGCAGGTGTTGCTTGATAGGTGTTTAACGCTTTATTAACAAAAACAGCACCCTGTGGCAGCGGATATAACGAGTTTTCCATTAAAAATTCCGCATCAGAGGTTTTTCCTTGACCTGTTTGATGATAGAAGTTATTAAAATAGAAAGTATTAGGGTCATGGATCAAAGAATTTAAAAACGGTGTTACTTCCTGACCGTCAGGCATTTTAAAATCGATCATAAAGTTTTGGAATGATTCCATTGAAATAAAGATCACATTCATGCCCTTTGCTTTACCGAAATAAGCCGGATTTGGCGGCGTATAGTTGGCATTACGGTAGTTTTGAATATCTGTAATATCGCTGGAATCGGCGAGCGCGCGTTCACTGGATGATTCAATATTTTGAATGGCATCATAAATGGTAAAATTATAGGCACCTAGATATTTCACTAAATAATTCCGGTCAAATGAACGCGAAAGCAGCTGAGGACGGTCCTTTTCAGCTAATCCTAAGTTGAATAAGAAAATGGTGACTCCCAACAAAAGAACGATTTTATAAGATTTTCTGTTCTCGGCATTTGCTTTTCTAAATACAGTCAGTGCCAAAATCATTAATATCATGCAATCTGAAAAATAAAATAGATCCAAGGGATGCATTAATGAATAAATACTTTCACCAAGCTGTCCACCGTTTGATTTTGCCTGCAATAAAACAGGGATCGTAATGAAGTCATTAAAAAAGCGATAATAAACAATATTGGCATATAGTAAAAAAGACAGCAAAAAATTGATAATAATCATTAGTAGTTTAGTATGTTTCTTAAAAAACAGTGCCAGTCCTAAAAAGAACAGAGACGAACTTAACGGGTTCAGGAATAATAAAAACTTCTGAAGGCTATTATCAATACCTAGCTTAAATTCAATTCGGTATGCTATATAGGTTTTCATCCAAAATAGAACAACTGCAATTACAAAAAAAGTAATATGACTGTTTTTTAATTTTTTCATTAATCCTATTGTATTCATTTTAATTTTCTCCTCTCACTTACCAAAGCTTCTTCGGTAAACGAACCCCACCTAATATATCATATTTTTCCAAAAAAGAAAAACATAAATAATCCCATATTATGTTAATCCCTATTTTAAAATTCGACAAAAATCTTTATTCACCTTATTCTATGTCAGATTTTATTTGGACATGACCGTTATTAGTTTCAATCATATAAGACGAAAGAGTTTTCAAGCTGTTTCAATCTCTCTTAACATTTGATGTCCATTCCTATATCGTAAGCGCTTTATGATCGTTCGTACAATATGAAATTTGACTTATTTTGAACCACATTCATAAATTTACATGCCTTTGCAAAGGATAAAAAGGGAAAAACTTTTGAACAGGAGGGTCTTTTCCATGCTTAGAATACGTCCTGAATTTACCAAAAGTCCCTATTTCGTTGATGAACCAGGGAATTGGCATTTAGAACCAGGAGCTCCTAAAGAACTGCAAATAGAATTGGAAAATTATTTATGCCGTCTAACAGAAACTAACGAGCCAGGGTCCATCAATGGAATTAAAATCAATTATCCATTTAATCGGTAATGTAAAAACATTCAAGGAGTGAGATTATGGATGCAAACCGTGTAAAGCAAATTTTATCTTCTTCCGCAGATATTGAAGTAAAATATAATGGGGTATCCGTCTGGATTGACCAATTAAATGAAGATGGAAGAACCGCAACCGTTCATTTGCGCGGACCCGGCGAGGAACGTTCAACGGTTGAAATACATGAACTAATTGAGGAATAACATGTTTAAGGCAGGAAGCATCCTTCCTGCCTTATATCATATCTTCATTTTCCCTTTCGATCTCACTTGGCTGCGGCTGTTCCTTTGACACAATTGATTCAAGAACCTCTCTGTCAAATTGGCTGGCATTTTTCCCTGCTCCTGGTGCACTATGTGCCATCGGAAGCTGTTCTAGTTTTTTCCCTCTTGGCATATTTCCTCACTCCTTTTATAGAGTAAGGTGTCCAAATGGGACATAATCTAATCTTTATTGGTTAGATTTAAAAATACTGTATTTTACCAGTAGCTGCATAGTCATATCATCCATTGGAGGGTTATGGAGCCCAGCTCTGACATCCCTATATAAACGTTGAAGCGGATTTTGCAATGAAAGGCTTTTAGCTCCGACAATTCTCATCGCTAAATCAACTACTTCAATTGCTAAATTCGTTACAGTTAATTTAACTGCTCCAAGAACATGGGCCATCTTTTCTTTTTGTTCGTTAGAAGCATAATCCCATTCGTTTGCGGCAGCATATAACCATTTAGATAATATGATAAAAATCTTATTATTCAAACAAGAAAAATAATTTTTAAAAAAGTCTACACATTTTTATTTTTTTGGTTTATACTGTACTATAACAAATGGATAATTAATAAACTGTATTAATAAAGGAGGAATAAAAAATGTTAACAAGTCCAGTCGAATTTTTTCGTAATTTAATCAAGAAGCAATGTCCAGAATGCGGCCAAATAATGGAAGAACAAGCAGAATCTTATTTAATGGAATGTGATCGTTGCTTGGCAAAGAAAGAAGAATAGCACTTATTTTTTTGATCCATCTGTACTATAACAAATAGACAAAAAGATAATCTGTTTTAATAAAGGAGATGTTTTGCATGTTAATAAATCCAATTGAATTTTTTCGTAATTTACCTAAAAAACAATGTTCAGAATGCGGCCAACAAATTGATGAGCAGGCAGAATCTTATTTAATGGAATGTGATCGCTGCCTGGCAAATAAAGAAGAATAAACGAAATACTCCAGTGCAATCTGGAGTTTTTTTCAATCAACATGAATGCGCATAACCAGTTCTTTTCAGGTAAATCCTTTACTTAAGGAGATGAGTTAAGGATGACTAAAAAGAAAGATTATTTGACTACTGCCCCTAAAGAAAGGTTGATTACCATTCAGAATGGGGCGGTCTTCCCAAATTTAAAACATGTTCCAGGGGATTCTGTTGATGAACATGAATATCTTAAAGAAGCTAATTCCATCTTGGCAGCAGGTGAAATTGGCCAGCAAAACGAAAATTTGTAATATAAAGTACAAAAGACTGTCATTAAATAAAGACAGTCTTTTTGGCACTTAAATTTTTGGAAGCTCTCTGATTTCATGTACCATTTCATTACCGCACATAGGGCAAAGCAAGTCTTCTGTAACGAACTCTTTTCTCATCCACCCGATACATGAGTCATCTGTACAAGAATAAACTTCTGTGTTTATCAAAATTGTTTCAACAGCTTCTTCTTTTGCCCGTTTACCGTAAAAGATTGGAACCTCCTCCTTTAGTTTGTAGTATACCCTAAATCTTTCATTTCATGTCAGATCGGAGTGAATAATATTGAAAGAAAAACAGAAACGTTATACGATTGTTGGTACTGATATTGAAAAAGTGAAAAGATTAAACAGCCAGTCGGGATTGAGTTATAATGAAGTTAAGCGGCTTCTTGCTAACCAATATTTAAGATCTAGGAAAAAAAATGAAATATAAACCCTTTATGTAGAGTTTCCGCTGCGGCCTGCAGGGTGTTCAACTTATTCAGAAATAAAAAAGCGGTTAGTCCTTTGGATTAATCGCTTTTTATGGCCTATATTTGTCATTAATTCACAGATGAAGGATATTTTTTTATTGGCTGTAATGGTAAGTGATAATCAGACTTTGGTTTTGTTAAACTTACTTTTATACCAGCATTTTTCAATTTATTTACAAGATCAAGAAGCTGCTTTTTGGCCACACTTTTCACCTTCTTTTATTTCCTTCTTACCCCAATTCTACACCAAAAATATGAATAAAGTGTTAAAAAGAAAAAATTTTTTAGAAAATATTACTTTTGTCATAAACCTATTCATTACTAAAATTCGATCTTCTCATAAATTAATGGTATAATTATTGGCAATATGTTTTTTTGGAGGATAATATTTATATGATCACTGTAAACAATGTTAGTTTAAGATATGGAGACCGCAAATTATTTGAAGATGTAAACATTAAGTTCACACCGGGTAATTGTTACGGCCTTATTGGAGCAAATGGGGCTGGAAAATCTACCTTTTTAAAAATTCTAGCCGGCGAAATTGAGCCGCAGACGGGAACCGTTCATCTTGGGCCAAATGAACGTATGGCTGTATTAAAGCAAAATCACTTTGAATATGAAGAATATGAGGTCCTGAAAACCGTCATTATGGGGCATGCAAGACTTTATCAAGTGATGCAGGAAAAAGATGCAATTTATATGAGGGAAAACTTTACGGATGAAGATGGAATGCGAGCTGCTGAATTAGAAGGAGAATTTGCCGAGCTAAATGGCTGGGAGGCCGAATTTGAGGCAGCAATTCTATTAAAAGGTCTCGGAATCCAAGAGGAGCTGCACAATAAGCTGATGCACGAGCTGACCGGTGCAGAAAAAGTGAAAGTGCTCCTCGCCCAAGCGTTGTTCGGCAAGCCGGACGTCCTCCTGCTCGATGAGCCGACAAACCACTTAGATATTAAAGCGATTCAATGGCTGGAAGAATTCTTAATCAATTTTGAAAACACTGTTATTGTCGTTTCGCACGACCGCCATTTTTTAAACAAAGTTTGTACCCATATTGCGGATTTGGATTATGGCAAAATTCAAATTTATGTTGGAAACTATGATTTTTGGTATGAATCCAGCCAGCTCGCATTAAAAATGGCCCAAGAAGCCAATAAAAAGAAAGAAGAAAAGATTAAAGAGCTACAAAACTTCATTGCCCGTTTCAGCGCCAATGCATCAAAATCAAAGCAAGCTACGTCCCGCAAAAAGCTGTTAGAAAAAATTACATTGGAAGATATCAAACCGTCTTCCCGCCGCTATCCATATGCAGGATTTACGCCTGAACGGGAAATTGGCAATGACTTGTTGAGGGTTGAGAATCTTACCAAAACAATCGACGGCATCAAGGTTCTTGATCATATCAGCTTTACGATGAATAAGGGAGATAAAATTGCTCTTGTCGGGACAAACGAAATAGCGAAAACCACTTTATTCAAAATTTTAATGGGGGAAATGGAACCAGACAGCGGTACTTTTAAATGGGGAATCACTACCACGCAAAGCTATTTCCCTAAAGATAACTCGGAGTATTTTGAAAACTGCGAGCTGAATCTGGTAGATTGGCTGCGGCAATTTTCACCAAAAGATGACAGTGAAAGCTTTTTGCGCGGATTTTTAGGAAGAATGTTGTTCTCTGGCGAAGAAGTATTAAAAAAGGCCAGCGTCCTTTCAGGAGGAGAAAAAGTCCGCTGCATGCTTGCAAAAATGATGCTATCCGGGGCAAACGTTCTGCTCTTTGATGAGCCAACCAACCATCTGGACCTGGAATCGATCACGGCGTTAAATAATGGATTGATCAACTTTAAAGGTTCTATCCTGTTTGCTTCTCATGATCATCAGTTTGTTCAAACTATTGCTAACCGGATTTTTGAATTCACTCCAAATGGGTTAATTGATAAACAAATGACCTATGATGAATATCTTGAAAATGAGGAAATTCAAAAACAAGTAGCGGATATGTATAAGTAATACTTTAGGGCACCCAATAATTGGTGCCCCATTTTTTTAATAACTCTTCTTTTTCTTTCTTGAGGACGGTTCCATTCTTGTACCTGTTTCTGTTGAAGTAGTTCCCTGCCCTTCAACTTGAGGAGAACTGAGGCCAATTTTAGATGGATCAGATTTGCGTTTACTCATACAAACACCTCCACTTTTAGCATTTGGATTATATTCGCCCATTATACGGAATATTTGCCTAATTTTTAGGCATGATAAAGAAAGAGGAGGTGTTTTGGATGGCAAAGATTGGAGTAGAACAATCTCTAACAAATATTCAGCAAGCATTAAAGGAAAAAGGATATGATGTAGTCGAATTAAAACAGGAATCTGATGCCAAGAATTGTGATTGCTGCGTTGTTTCAGGGCTGGATTCAAACGTAATGGGCATGCAAGATACCTACACCAAAGCTCCAGTTATTGATGCGGACGGAATGTCTGCAGACGAAGTATGCCAAGCAGTTGAAAACAGACTTCAATAATGAAAGTTAAAAGACTAAAGGATTCCAACTTTAGTCTTTTTTGTCTACAGCCAGAAGCCAGCGGGCACTCTAGGCTTTTCTTATTCATCATTTTCTCTTCTCGATCGAATATGAATTTTCGGATGCTTTTGCTTTGTTTCCGGTTGTACTTTCTCATGTCTTGTCTTCTCTGCTCTCTCTTCTTCCTGTTTTGGCGTAAATTCACTTCCATATGTCGCACCAATATTTAACTTCCCTTTTAATTCTTTAATCCCTAGCTGGCCGAAATTATTGTTTACTTCATATTTATCCAATATAATTTTTTCAATATTGACTTTTTCTATAATAATTGGCGGTTCCTTGATAATTTTAACTTCTTCATGTGGTGATTGCTCTTGAAGGGATTGTAGCGTTTTTTCTAATTCTTGAAAATTTGCCTCTAAGGAAGCCAATTTCCTTCTCAATTCCTGTTCATATTCACTTTTACGAAAAATCAGGAAAAAATTTTTTATTGGCATATTGACAAACGCTCCCTTACTTCACCTTACTTTCATATATATGGGAACTTTGTCTTTACATGTCCATTTATATAAAACAATTAGTCAATTGGAATAATTTCACCTTTGAACGTGCTTCTTGCATATCTTACGACCAATAAACCATTCCAGAACTTTGCATTCAGATCCCCAGGGTTTACATGATCCGGTAATGTAATTTGCCGTTGGAAGTCACCGTAGAATCTTTCGGAATAGGAAGGCTTAATCAGTGGGTGAATCGGCAATACTTTTCCTTTAATCGATAAAACATTGCCATTTAAACCAAGTTGCATATTTTCTTTCGTAACTCCAGGTAGTTCAATAATAACAAATACTTCTTCTTCTCCCTCCAATATATCAATCACTGGAAATGTTCGCGAATAGCTGTCTTCCCGTGAGGGCTGATTGTGTGTGCTTTGGGAAGGGGTGTCGAATTGAGGGTCATTCATAAATTGCTTGGCAACCCCCTCATCGAAAATATTGCCCCAGAAATCGCCGCCTTGCATACTTTTTGCCAGTTCCAGCCATTGTTTCAATTTTTCCATATCCATTGCATTGCACTCCCTCCCGTCCATCAGGAAACAACTGCAAGCTAATCCCCTATTTTCATCTTACGAAATAAGAATGGAATTTAATCCTTTTTTTGCATAAAACCTCATAACCCCCTAAAAAAAGCATATATTTATAAGCAATTGTAAGGGGGAGATGAGATGCCAGCACCAGCACCATATATTAATATAAATATATTCATGATTAAAATTAATTCTTTTGAAAATGCCTCTGCCGTAAACATTGGTCAAAATCTGCTCGCGGAGTGGTACAATTCTGATAAAAAAAATCAAGGTTTCGGGCAAAATTCCGCTGACAATAGCAACATATTTGGTAGTCGAAGTTTTGTTGATGACCGAGACCAAGTTGACTTCCCATCCTCTTTTGAATCTTGTCCGGCTCAAAATCAAGAAGATATAGAAAAAAACTGCTGATTAGCAGTTTTTTCTTTTCCATAAAAAGGCTTATTGTTTTATTTCCTTTTTTTAGAAATGAGTAAAGTTATTTGCGCCATAATGATCGGCAAGGAAGATTTCTTGCGGTAGGCCAAATATTTCGGCTCTCGAATATCTGCATATTTCTCTTTAAATCTTCTCAACTCTTGAAGCTGATAAAGAAAATGTGCATGTAGAAAAATCTGCGCCGCCATTTTCTCACTTAAAAAGGCAAATTTCGATAAACCGACATTAGCCAATGGAGCCATCCCCAAATTAAAACGATGATATTCTTGGGACTTCGCCCAATCAAATATGGATAAAAGGAGAAAGTCCAAAGTTCCTTCCGGAGCTTCAGGCCTGATCCTCATTAAATCAATCGAAACCGTCTGATGGTGATCATAAACATACATGATACTAACAAAACCGAGAATTTTTTTATTTTCATCCTGTACAATAGCAATAGGCGCTCTATTTAAATAATTTTCATCAAAGAAGCCAAGTGAAAATCCTTGTTCCTCCCTTCCCTGCAGCCAATCATCCGATACCTCTCTCAATTCCTTCAGCAAATCTGGATTTAAGGGCGGCTCTACTACTTGGCAGGAATATTTTTTAGCACGCAATCGCACGAAACCCTTTATCCTTGTTTCTGAAAGAGAAAAAGTATTTAAATCCACAAACACTTCTTCACCTAATTTAAAAAAGGCAAACCCATGATTATGAAGATATGGCATCATCTCATCGCTTACTTGGTAGAAAACAAGCGTATATCCGTATAAATCTGCTTTTTCCTGAAATTCCTCAATAGCGTTCAAGAACTCATTTTTATCACCAATTGGATCACCTAGGATCACTAATTTATCGGCATATTTTTGAAAAGGAATCAAAACATTTTTCTTGTGATTCCAAAAAATAAATTTATCATGCAAGAAAATTAAATGCGACAACGAATTTCCTTGATATTCCTTTAAGTGATCATAAATGTCTTGTTCTTGACTCTCGGATGTTTCGAATTTCCACTTTTCAGGAAGGCTAATCAAATAGCCCAGCATAAATATGATTGAAGCAATTAAAAGACCAATGATTGCACTAAAAAACAAATCATGATAGTTGACAATCACATAGGGAATAAGCTTTTTAGGCATCACTAATTTAGCTGTCGGCAGATTTAAATAGCCGATAATAAGATACATCGATGTAATAACCAAAATAACAATAATATCAAATATGGTTTTTCCCCAAGTCAATACATAACTCTCCCGATAAAACTGTCCCTTAGAAGCTCTAAGTATTAAAGCAACAATAATGAGAAAGATCGCTTCTTCATAATCAATCCCCTTAAAAATTGAAAACAAAGCAGCAAGGATCAGGGCAAACATTGTCAGTTCATAAGTTCGTTTCACACGATATTCAATCCCACGAGAAAGGCCAAGTAGTAAAAAACCGGCAGCAACAGAGAGCTGATGGGAAATATTTATAATTGGGAACGACAAAAGTTCTTTAGCTAATCTAAGCCGTGACATAATCCCGGGAATGCTTGCAGATAAAAGCATAATTAAACCTGACGAAAAGACAAGAATGGTTAAAATAATATGGCTAATTCCTTGAATAATGGCTTTCGGCAAGTCGTTCCATGATTGATTCCACTTATTCCAATACAGTTTGATAAAAAATATTAAGCTCATCAAAAATGGAACGAAATAGTAACCAATCCGATAAAATAACAATAAAACAAGAACCTTTTCTTCTCCCACATGTAAATCCCGCGTTCCCAATAAAAATATTAAATCAAAGGAGCCTAGCCCGCCGGGGATCATACTAATAATACCGGCGCATGCGGCAACAACATAGACAGGAAATAAATTTCGTATGGAGATATTGAGCGCCAATAATTTATTCAACAGAAATATAGCAAAAAATACAGCAAACCATTCCATTATTGAGACACAAACTAGTTTGATGCCTGCCTTCGTGTCCATAAGGGATTTATGATCCTTTTTTGACTGAAATAGATGGATAATATAGAAAACAGGCAAATAAAGACCTACACCAACAGCAGCGTAATATAGCCAGCTTGAATTAACAAACAACGGATAATGGCGGTAGCTTGTTATCACAACCCATGAGAGGACAGAAATACCTGTTAAGTAAAAGAAGGAAACCGAAGCAATGACTCCAAGAAGCTTGCGATTGTCAGGTTCAAGTTTATGGAAAAAGTAGGCCCTTAACATAGCCCCTACAATTCCGCCAAAGCCAATTAAATTAGAAAAAGTATTCGCAATAAACGATTGCTCCAAAAGTTCCCATTTAAGTTTTTTGACCTTTAAAATTTTAAATAAAATAACATCATAAAGAACCATCGGCAAAACAGCTGTAAAAGTAATGGCCAATATAATAAATAAAATGAAGATATTTAAATGATTTAGTTCAGTCTCAAGAAGTTTTACATTAATATCCCGGGTAAATTTCCTTATTTCCGAAAGGGCAAATAGTAATAATAGCAACGGGAAGACAAATTTTACGACCCTTATGATCTTCTCTTTTTTCAACCCCAACAGCGCCAACCACCTATTTTATATATTCCTATATTAAATATAAGCTTTTCCGCCCCAAAAACAAAGAGAATAATTTTTCGTGAAAATGTATAGTACCATTGTTGACAATTTATTGTTTGTTCAACCGATTCATTTTGCAATTCTTCTGTTCTTTAATCTCTAAACGGTTAAAAAAATAGACAAGTTTTCTGTACTTGTCAGCATAAGTATAAAGTAAAAGAAGATAAGGGGGGGCTCAAGTGAAATTATTGGTTTTTACGAAAGAAACATTATTATTTTTTATAGCAATTGGAGTGATGCTTGCTTCCATTTCGGCATGGTTTATGCTAAAGGCTGGAGATGTCGCGGTATTTAATCAGCCAGCAAGCAAAAATGTCCCTGAGTTTCATATGGTGACAGCAGAATTTAAAACGAAAATGAAAAATGGAAAGGAAATTGAAGTATATCGCTGGAACCCTGGTACCATCGTTATTAATCATGGGGAAAAAGTAAAACTATATATCAGCGGTATTAACGGCGGTGATCATCCCTTTTATATTGAAGGAACTGATATAAAGGGAATTGTAAAAAAAGGAGAAGAAACAGTGGTACCCCTCCAGATTAATAAACCGGGAACCTATCAACTAGTTTGCGAAGCTCATGCAGATCGTCAGCACAATGGGCCAATGATCGCTTATATTGTTGTAAATTAACAGGAGGAATGATTTCTCCTGTTTTTTTCATGAAGTAGTGCTAGGAACCTATTACCCAAATACGTAAATTACGGTAAGATATAAATGGCTATATTTTAAATTGATTATTTACTTATTCTTTTATATACTCATATCATTGGTTCTTTTTTGCGAGGTGAAATTTTTGTTTCAAATACTGCTTGATCATTCGGATATCAATACTTTAAATGCACTGTATATTAGCATTTATTTAGGATTAGTATTAAAATATATTTGGGCATGGAGTGTAGAGTATTCCTTTATCAGTCCTGAGTCCTATACAAGGAACACAAAAATTATTCACCCATTATTTTTTTATAAGAAAAAATGCAGGTTGACCGTCAGCTTCATCCTAATACGAATTATCAAAAACATCCGCAGAAAAAAATGTTCTCAAGATGATGCTGAAGATCCATTTTCCCTCCTTTTTATTTTATAAATTATGCCTACTTTAAGGAGGAAAATATGAACAAGAAACGATCTCTATTATTCATTTTAGTATTATCATTCACAACTATTGTATTATCAGCATGTTCGTCACAAAACAGCAATCATCCCGGATTTTTCCAGCATTATTTTGTGGATACATTCTCATCCATTATCAAGTCTGTTGCGAATGTTTTCCATGGGAACTACGGATTAGCCATTATTATTGTAACCCTTATTATTAGACTTTGCTTAATGCCATTAATGCTTAAACAATATAAGAATCAAATGGCCATGAAGGAAAAAATGGATGCGTTAAAACCTGAAATGGATGCCATCCAAAAGAAAATGAAGGCTGAAAAAGATCCGAAAAAGAAACAAGAACTTCAGGCAGAAATGATGAGTCTTTATCAAAAGCATGGTGTCAATCCTTTGAATATAGGCTGTCTGCCAATCATTATTCAAATGCCGATCCTAACTGCTTTTTACTATGCGATTCGCAGTTCGAAGGATATTGCGCAGCATAAATTTTTATGGTTCAGTTTGGGACATCCTGATATCATTCTTACTATTATTGCTGGGTTAATTTATTATTTTCAGTTTAGGGTTTCCCAATCCACGATGCCAAAACAGCAACAGGAGCAAATGAAACTTATGGGTTTGCTTTCTCCATTAATGATCGTGATGTTTTCATTTAGTGCTCCTGCTGCTCTTCCGCTTTATTGGGCAGTGGGTGGAACATTCTTAACCATCCAAACGATGATTAGCCAAAAATTATATTACAAAGCTTCCGTAGATGTTCCGGCAAAAAGTAAATAAATTTTTAAGGGG
>NZ_BCUZ01000070.1 GCF_001591485.1 Neobacillus fumarioli NBRC 102428
TCATCAGAAGCGCTAGCTTTCTGTAACCAATGAGAGAAGGCTGCTTTTTAGCCTTCTTGAGGACCCTTTTGTGACCTCGAGCCGCTGGTGCCTGGAGCTAGACAAAATAAAGACAGACAGATGAGATATCTGTCCGTCTTAAGAGTGGCTTTTACTTGATCCATGCTCCATCCTTACCAAGCTTATAGCCGTTTATCGTCGTATTTACAGCCATTTCACCCGAGTTTTTAAAGTAATACCATTTGCCGCTAATTTGTTTCCAGCCGGTTGCCATGTCACCGCTATTGTTAAGGTAGTACCATTTGCCACCAACAAATTTCCAGCCGACAGCCATGTCTCCGCTGCTATTGAGATAGTACCATTTGCCGCTGTCTTGGATCCAGCCGGTCTGCATCACACCATTTTTGTCAAGGAAATACCACTTCTGACCGTCTTTCACCCAGCCCGTTACTTTTGAACCACTTGCGCTAAAGTAGTACCATTTCCCGTCTACTTTGGCCCAGCCGACTGCCATTGCCCCTGATGGGGTTAAATAATAACTGTTTTTGCCATCATTTAACCAGCCTGTCTGCATCTTGCCATCCTGGTTAAAGAAATACCATTTGGAAGCTTGATACATCCAGCCAGTTTCCAATCTTCCATCTTTGTCGGCATAATACCAGTTGCCGCCAACCTGTTTCCAGCCATTCCTTAACAAGCCGGACGTGGCATCGAAATAAGCGGAATAGCCCCCGATAATAGTTTGAATTCCTGTTTGGGCTACACCATTTTCATCGAAGTAATAATAGTTTTTGCTTTCCGGTACATAGGTATAGTCTGTTGCCATCATTCCACTTTTGTCAAAGTAGTAGCGTTTTCCGTCTAGTTCCAGCCAGCCGGTATGCATGGAACCGTCCTTATCGAAGTAATACTTGATGATAGAGTCTTCTTCATTGTTCTTTTCTTCAAACCAGCCGGTATGTTTCGTACCGTCTTGATCATAGTAATACCATTTATCGCCATCTTGTACCCAGCCTGTTGGGTCGGCACGGTTAATGACAACCTCTTTGTCAGTCTCGTTTCCTGCGATATCATAAAGTTTTAATGTGACATGATTCTCGCCAAGATTTAATGGAACTTTGACCGGAACGGTTGCATCTGCCGGAGTTGGAATATCACTTTCACTCTTGAACGATTGATGGTAGACGTTATTATCCCCTACGAAGAAATCGAGATAATTGAAGTTATCATGAAGTCTCACATTTAGAGTAACTTCGTCGACTTTTTTATCTACCCTTTTAGGTGCGTCAACATCAATGGTGCCTTTTGTTGTATCGACAATGACCGTACGAACAATGGAATAGGTTTTGTTGGCATTGTCTGTTGCTTCTACTTTAATTCCATACATGCCGTCCTTATCAAATTTGACTGTGGTTGAGAAATTAAAATGGCCTGTTTTCGGATCTTTCGTTACTGGAACTTCCTGTCCATTTACTTTAAAGGATTTTAAACCGATATCTTCCGTTACATACCCTTTCACTGGAACCTCTGGTGTTTTAAATGTTCCATATGGTTGAGGAGTATCCTTATCAACAAAAACGATCGGCGTATCGACATCGCCTATTGCTGCTGTATCTTGACCATAGTTATGTGCATAGTCCTGTGCCACTACTTCGACAACGGCTTTTTCCGGAGGATTTGGAATGGCATAGGAAGTGGCGGTACCATCTGCCGTACCAATCAGTTTGCCGTCAACATAAATGCCATACAATTCAACACCAGAACCAGTCTCGGTTGTTTTCCATGTAACCGCACCTTTTTTAGGATCGTAGGTGGCTTCCACTTTTGGTGGAGTCGTGTCAACTAAAACAGGAATTTTTTTCGATTGATAGTGTGCCCCGTTATAATCGACGACTGATTTGATTTCATAATAGTATAAACCATCTTTAACAGTTTTCCCGCCAACTGTACCATCCCATGTCCTATCCTTATTATAGGAATAGAATGATCCCTTACCGCTATCATAAAAGGTTTTCCGATCATCTGTTTCAAGTTTTACTTGGCGGAGCAGTTTTTGATTCGCATCCAAAATATTGAATTGAACTTCACGGGCATTACGTAAAAATGCCGGGAATGGATCAATCGTATCAGCATCTTTGTCTCCATTTGGCGAGATCGCCCAGAATGCTTTTTTAGGATCTTTATTCGGAACAGGTGCGGCAAAGTTATCATCCACCAGCATATCGTGAACCGGAACTTCTACTTTTTTGCCTGTTTCTTTATCGATATAATCAAACCTGCCTTGACCATCGAAGAAGCGGTCTTCTCCTAAATCCTTAAAGCCGTCAACAATAGATGGCCGATCCCATTTGCCATAGAATCCAACATACGGAACCGTCAAGTCGGGAGTACCATCGCCTTTCAGATTAACAGACCCTTCAACAAAAATATCTTCTTTTAAATCTGCAAACATCTTTTTATTATTTAGGTCATAGCCCGGAATTTTGGCATTGGATAAATCTACTTTTACTGTAAAGTCAACAGATTGGCCGGCAGGAACAGTGATGGAATCTGGTGCTATTACTTTGGCACCTTCCATGCTGCCCGATTCAAGGGCATTGTAGTCAGGACCGTTTTTTTGCTTTTGGAACATATCGGTTAATACTGATGCGTTTACCTTGTAGGTTGCATTTTTATCCGAAATATTTTTGGCCGTAAACGTCATCTCAAATTGCTTCGATTGAAAATCCTTTAATTCTACCTTCGGCTCACCCGTTGATTTGTTAACCACATACACCGGTGTTGTGACAGCAGAATGAATCTGCATCATTCCTGCTCCTTCGCGGCGCGGGGAGAACGGATTGCCATTGGTGTCATCGATCACTTTTGCAGTATTCATGAGCAAAATTTTCGCAAGATGGGTACGATCTTTAATAGAAAGAGTACTAAACCGCTTATCAGATTCCAGATATTGCTGGACTAACGCTGAGCCACCTGCAACGTGTGGAGCGGCCATTGACGTTCCGCTCATCACTTCATATTTATTGTTATTGACAGTGGAATAAATATTTCCGCCTGGTGCAGTGATTTCCGGCTTCATTTCCAAGTCTGGTGTTGTACCCCAGGAAGTGAAGTCCGTCATTCGCCCCATCTGTGGATCTTCTGATTTGTTTAACTGAGAAACATTTAGCGTTGTTTGTCCTGCAGCAATGGCAGCATTAAGGGCTTGTCCATCTGTTTTTGGAATCATCATGAATGGAATATCCCAGCCGCCTTGATTTTGATAGAAGTAACCATTGGTTGCATTCCAAACAATAATTCCGGCTGCGCCAGCTTGAGCTGCATATTTTGTCTTATCAGCGAATGTCAAAGAACCGCGCGGCACGACAACAACTTTCCCTTTCACATCAATGCCCTTATAATCATCGGGATTTCCTAATTTATCTCCCAGACTGACTAATTGAAGTTTGCCGCCATGATCTTTAACCATTTGGGTCCAGTCGTCAAGGCCATATCCAACGCTTGCAAAGGAAGAATTTCCGTCAAGTGTTATCTTGTGCTGATACCAATAGGCTTCATTGCCCGAAGCAGCTACGGAAATAGTATCCGGATTTAATCCAGGTGCTCCCACGACACCGATATCAGGGTTTTCAGCAAATGGATTATCCCAGCCATATCCAAGGGTCTGGGAATTACCAGCTGAGACGGCACAAACAATGCCATTCTCGGTTGCCCGTTTAATCGCCAGATCTTCGGCACTGTCTTTATCATAAAAGGCAGCGGTGGAACCGAGACTCATGTTCAAAACTTCTGCACCAAGTTTAATAGAGTCATCAATTGCGGCCAGATAAATATCCGAAGAAGTAGATTCATAATTCGGATCGTTACTGAACACCTTCATTGCCAGCACTTGAGCTTCTGGAGCAACTCCTTTAATACCGCCATTTGCCTCGTCCCCGTTTGCTGCTACAATTCCTGCGACATGCATACCATGCATGCTAGCATTAGGTGCGGAATCTACAATATTATCATTCTGGTCAAAATAGTTATAACCATATGGTACCTTGTCTGTATAGAATTTACCTTTCAATCCATCTTTTTGAACAAGTTGTCCAACCTTAACTTTGGTTAGTTCCTCTTTAGACGAATCTGTTATTTTAAAATCACGATGTGATGGGTCAATACCTGTATCAATAACCGCGACAACCATTCCTTCACCCTTAAATCCAGAATCCGTCCATGTATCGCGATTCTGAATGAACTTATAACTTGTCTTCATGTTTGGCGCTGTAATTGGGCGTTTATATTCGTTAGCAATATAAACCTTTTTCACCCCATCAATGGCTTCGATTTTAGAAATATCACCGAACGCCACATCGCCGCTGAAGCCGTTGAAAGCGGTTGTAAAATTCTGCTTAACCTTAAATCCGACGTCTTTGGATTTTATAATGTCTTTAACAGCCGATTGCTGGCTTACCACTTTTGAGTGTAGTGAATTTTTCTTGTCTTCTGATAATTGTTTGTATAATTTCCCTTGTTTCGTGGCGTATTCAACTGGTGTTTGTCCATTTAGTTCGACAATGACTCGGACTTTATCAGTTGCTTTGAATTTTGCTTTTGCACTATAAGCTGGGAATCTAGCGATTGAACAGATGATTTGGTTCCAAGCTTCTGTTCCTCAAACTGTTTTAACTGCTTTACCTTTGATTCTAAATCGCCAGGTTTGTATTGCGCAGCAGATACCGGTCCAATAAACGCTAGGTTTGATAGAACGAGCGCCGACGCCAACGCATATGCCGCTGCTTTCTTTGTCTTCTTGAGTTTCTTTTTACCCATTAACCTGTTTCCCCCCTAAAATTGTATGAGCTGCTGTTTCTATATTTTTTGGAATCCGCCCTAAATTTTTGTAAAATTGGCAACTCTGATAGTAATTTTAGTATTTTTTTCTAGAATTGGTCAATAGGTTATTTGAAAAATAGTATAAAATTTTCCCAATATTCGACACACATCGGTTCGAGAGGCTTTAGATCATACCAATGCTTTCCTGTCCAATTGTCCACGTAGGGCGGACAAATGTCCACGAAAGGTGTCAGGCACCATGTGAAGAATTCACATGGTGCCTGACACCTTTTTATATCCATCCCTTTTTTTCGGCGATGCTAGCGGCTTCGGTGCGGTTTTTGGCGCCGAGTTTGTGGATGATTTCGGAGATGTAGTTCCGGATGGTGCCGGATGAGAGGTAGAGTTCGGAGGTAATTTCTTTCGTGGTTTTTCCTAATGCTGCCAATCTGAGAATTTCTTGTTCTTTGGGTGTAAGCGGATTTACCTCACGAATGATGTCGAAGGTAAGGTCCGGGCTGAACACCCGCTTACCCGCCATCACCTTGCGAATGGTATCGGTTAGTTCATCAATTTCTCCGTCCTTCAGGAGGTAACCGTGAACACCAAGTTTAACTGCCCGTTCAAAATAGCCTGGCCGGGCAAATGTGGTGAGGATAATGATCTTACTCGGTATCGACCTTTGGACAAGTACTTCTGCCACCTCAAGACCGTTTAATGCCGGCATTTCAATATCCATTAAACAAACATCTGGCTGTAGTTTGAGAATAGCAGCCACCGCTTCTTCCCCGTTGGTTGCTTGACCAATTACCTTCATATCATCTTCCATATCAAGTAATGAACCGAGTGCTCCTAAGAGCATTCTCTGATCTTCGGCAATAAATAGACGAATCATCCCGCAGCCCCCTGTTTTTTGATAATCGGTACTTTCAATTCTAACACTGTCCCATTATGATTCATTAATGAACATGTGCCATCGATAAGTGCAAGCCTTTCTTCCATCCCCTTTAGTCCGTTTCCAAACTGTTTGCTTTTTACAACAGAATCCGGGATCCCCATTCCATCATCACGAATCACTATATTGATCTGATCTGCAGATTGTTGGATCGAAATCGAGCAGTGTGTGGCCCGGCTGTGTTTGACAACATTCGTGGCCGCCTCCCTTATGCACATGCTCAAAATATTTTGCGTAAACGGAGGAATCATTGAAAAATCTTCGGGACCATCATATTGATAGGTAATACCTGCAGCCCTTACGATTTGTTGCACTTGCAAAACCTCTTCGGCAATAGAGGCAGCCCTCATATCAGTCACAAGCTCACGAACCTGTTTCAGCGTTGATCTTGAGGTAATTTCCATCTCTTTTGCTTCCATACGGGCCCGTTCCGGATCAACTGCAATCAACCTTTGAACGAGTTGGCTTTTTAATGTCAAAAACGACAGCGTATGCCCAAGGGTATCATGGAGATCACGAGCAATCCGCAATCTCTCCTCACGCTTCACTAATTCTTCAATCTTCTGATTTGCCTGGGACAGCTGTCGCTCCAGTTCCATCCGGCGGTTCATCGAGCGGATGCCGAACGGCGAAAGCAGTATCATGATGAACGGGACAAAATAGGATAACTCCTCTTGAGTGAAAAACATTTTTGTACGAATTCCTGTAAAAATAAACGGAAGAATTTCTACAATTGCCAGGCTCATCAGGCCGCGGTAGAATTTTTGTTTTTCCCGGTACCAGCCGATAAAATTGGCCGTGAAAAATCCTAAAAAAATATAGTTTAATTGATATACTGTGCTGAAAATAAACACAATTCCAAGCTGCACTGCTAACCAGTAGGTAAATGTGCTTTTACCATAGGCAAAATAAAGCTGCCGATAGGTAATGAAAAAAAGCAGCGTCATTCCGTAGCCGATCACTTGCTTCATCCCTGTTTCATTCGTCAAATAGACGACGGGAAACAATAGATAAATCAAAAAGATATAGGGAAAAAGGCCAAATTTTCTTGGAAAAAGGCTGAATGACTTCTTCATGTACCGATCACACCGCTTCCTGCTTTCTTCTAATATACTTAGATAGTAGCATGAACAGTGCCGAATATGCGATTAAAATTAGGATATTGTTCCAATTTGGCGTTCCATCGTGGACGATTTCCCATGCTCCATTACCAAAGTTATAGGATGGCAGCCATTTTCCAATTGTTTGCATTGTTTTTGGCATGACCTCTAACGGTATCCACATGCCTCCTGCCACCGCCAGTACCATGTATAGGACGTTACTGACACCCGCTGCTGTTTCAACCTTTTTCATCAAACCAATTAACGTACCGAGCGCCAAGAATGGAAAAGAGCCAATCAAGATCCACAATCCGCTCAACAACCATTCTAAAGCTGTTAGTGAAACGCCATTGATCAGTGCTCCGGCAATGAAAATAATGGTAATCGAAAGAAGATGAATAAAGCTTTGCCCTGCCATTTGTGCTGCAAAATAGATACGATCGGAAAGCGGTGTGATACGGATGAATGCTGACCACCCCTGCGTGCGCTCCTGCACCATCCGAATTCCTAATGTCATAATGGATGACCCCATCACACTGAAGGCAGTCATTGACATTAAATAATGGGCCTGCCACGCAGTTTGATCCGACGCATGCGTATTGACCACATTCGTAAAAATATAATAAAGAAGAATCGGCATGAGTAGCGACCAGAATACAAAATAACGATTCCTAGTCACTCGTATGATTTCAGCCCTGCACTGCATTTGAAATGCTCTCATATTAAATCGCCTCCTTATTGCTGCTGGTCAGTTGCTGAAACGCATCATCCAGCTTGCCACGTTCCACAAGTATATCCCGCGCCCCAATTTTTTCTTGAAAAATGAACTCAAGAATGCGGTCTGTATGATCGGATTGTACATAGACCCGATTGTTTTTTCGGTAAATATCTTTGATTTCATCGTGGAGATATAATTTTTCCAATGAAACATCCGGATCGATGATAAAGGAAACAGTCTGTTTGGAAATACGCGCTTTAATTTCCTCAGGTGTGCCATCCGCTACGATTTTCCCTTCATTAAACAACAGAATTCTCCCAGCAGCATCATCAGCTTCTTGCAAATAGTGCGTAGAAAAAATGATCGACTTGCCTTGCGCTGCTAACATGCGGACTGTTTCCCAAAAACGGTTCCTTGAAGAAATATCCATACCGACCGTCGGCTCATCGAAAATAATTAGCTCAGGATTTCCTGCCAGCGCAAGGGCAAAGCTGAGGCGCCGCTTTTGGCCCCCTGATAATTTCTCCGCCCGTGTTATTAAATCTTGATCGGTCAGTCCTGTAAGGTTGATTAATTCATCAGTTGAAAGCGGCTGTGCATAATAACTTCGGATGAGCTCAAGGATTTCACGTACCTTTAACCCTGGTATTACACTAACTTCCTGCAGCATGGTGCCGATTCTTTCACGTACCTGTTTTTCATGCGGCTGCCGATTAAAGAGCAGCACTGCGCCATCTGTTGGCTTTATGAGCCCCAGGATCATCGAAATCGTCGTCGTTTTCCCCGCTCCATTCGGCCCGAGAATCGCCACCACCTCACCAGCTTTAAGCGAAAACGAAACATCATCCACCACTAACCTCTGATGAAACGACTTTGTCACATTCCTCAAACACACCACATCATTCATAAAACCAACACCTCCAGATATCTTACCTTGATTATACGAACCCGCAGCAGCAAAATTTAGTAAGCAATGTCACCATCTCAAGATGACAAAAGTCATCATTTCCCGTTCTTCCAAAATGTCCATCTGAGGTGGACATTTGTCCACGAGTGGTGTCAGGCACCACATTATTCACAAGATTTTTAAGATATCCACATATTTATCAACATATTTCCGTAAGTTATGCACAGTTTTGGTGGACTAAAAAAGGATAAAACGCTTACGTTTTATCCTTTTTCCACAGTATATACACAGTTTTTTGTGAGTTATTTACAATTTTACTGAAGTTATACACAGATTTAGTTCTATCGATAGGTTTTCTAATCTCTTTTATATTATTATTTTGCTTTCTTCGCTGATGTCCGCTTGGATTTATCCACAATTGCTTTCAGTTCACCTTCATCTCCCTTCGCATTCATGATTTCAAAAATTTGATTTAATCCTTCACTTATATTTTCCTTATTCTGCTTCAACTTCAACCCTCCATATTCTGTACATCATTTTTTAAAGCAATAATAGCGCAAGCGCCCTTGTTAGCCCACGACAGGTCTTGAGCTCTCCAACTGAGATAAAGGAACTACAGCGAGCGACTACCTGAAAAGCATAGCTTCTTTGAAAAAGCAGCTTGAAGCTTTGCGACGAGCTAAAACAGCAGCTTCCTCGAATACGCTCTGGCGTAGGAGCACGGAGTAAGTTGATGTTGACTCATTCTAGCGTAAAAGAGCGAAGACCATACGCCGCAAAAGTGCTTCTCGCTGATCAATTTGCGTAGTCAAAAATTCTTATGTTACACACAAAAAGTCGAGATGGGATGTCCCTCTCGACTATTTTTTGCCTCCGCTGTCGAAAACATTCTGATCCAATCAGACAGAGTTCTTCTTTTTTCACATCTATGTTTTGGTATTTTAGTAGAAATACTAAAACAGCATTATAATTTAAATCCCAGTTCTACCGCTTTGCTGTTATGATATAATGCTTTAATCTTTAACTTCATTCGTAATTCTTCACACAAGCAATTTTGCTGAAGCAGCTCGTTGAGGCGGCCTCGGAAAACATGATAATAATATTTACTTTTTAAAAAAATTTTAAACACATAAAACCCTCCTTCAGTTGTTTTGCCATAAATCGCAGGAGTCGTCGTGTTCGGTAACTGGCTGGCGTGATCTTAAAAAGACTATAGCCCCTATAGCTTTGCGTCACCACTTTTCAATGGTTTTGCCATTTCGTACGATTTATGTGTATATATCCAAAATATAGAAAAATAGTTCCGAAAGAAAGAGTCAAAAGACCTAGAAAGGACGTTAGTTTTTCTAGACATTCCTTTTTCCAAATGTTTTAAAGTTCTTAATTATGTCAAAGATGTTTAGGGAAGTTGAATTTTTTAAAAAGGATGTTTTTCATGTTAAAAATATCTTCAATCATGCTTTGTCTTTTTTTACTTTTTCCTATCACCGGTTGTTCCATGAAACAATATGTTGCTCCGGGCGATGAAAGTTCCCATGGTTTTACTCATATGAGTACACCTATTCGGAATACTTCTAAAAGTTCAGGCCAGCATGGGAATCCTATTCAAGTGGTCAACAATCCGGATAGTATCCCTGTACTTGTAAACAAGGAGAATAAATTGCCGGATGGTTACCAACCGAAAGATTTAGTGAATCCGAAAATACCGTTTGTCTTTGGCGGTGAATTAACTTCGAAACGAAAAATGCGGGCCCCGGCTGCCGCTGCCATTGAAAAATTATTTGCTGCTGCAAAACGGCAGGGCATCAGTCTGCTTGGGGTTTCCGCCTACCGATCCTATGATACACAAAAGGTTTTGTTTAATTATTACACTAAAAAAGATGGATACAAGGCGGCGCTTGCATACAGTGCCCTGCCCGGAACAAGCGAACACGAAACAGGGCTTGCAATCGATGTAACCGGAGGAAATGGGGAATGCGCCGCAGAGGACTGCTTTGCCAGGACAAAAGAGGCAAAATGGCTGCAAAAACATGCAGCCGACTACGGATTCATCATCCGCTATCCCAAAGGAAAAGAAACTATAACCGGCTACCAATACGAACCATGGCATCTGCGTTACGTCGGCAAAACCATCGCCCAAAAAATCATGAAAAGCGGTATCACCCTCGAAGAATATTATCACGCCATTCCAGTGAACAAATAACCCGTTGTCCACTGGAGGCGGACAAATGTCCACAGGTGGTGCCTGACACCTACTTCCCTTTGATTTCTATTAATTTTTGTTTTAGTTCGTTTTCCATGTTGAGTAGTTCTTGTTCGGCTACTCGTCGTTTGTGACGGCCTTCTTCTTGGATGCGTAATGTTTCTTCCAGGGTGGTGATGAGGCTTGCTTGGGTTTTCTTTAATGTTTCGATATCGACCAGGCCTCGCTCGTTTTCTTTTGCTGTCTCGATTGTATTTGTTTTTAGCATTTCGGCGTTTTTCAGGAGTAGTTCATTGGTAGTTCTGGAAACTTGCTTTTGTGCTTCTACTGCATGTCGCTGGCGAATCAGCGTTAAGGCAATCGCTACTTGGTTTTTCCATAGTGGTATGGCCGTCATGATGGATGACTGAATTTTCTCCACCAGTGCCTGATTGGTGTTTTGAATCAGCCGGATTTGCGGAGCACTTTGAATTGTAATTTCCCGGCTTAATTTTAAATCGTGCAGCCGCTTATCCAACCGATCGGCAAATTGAATCATGTCATTTACTTCTTGGAATTTCATTTGATCATTCGTTGCTTCCGCTTCTTTCTTTAAGGCAGGGATGATCTTTTCATGCATTTCTTCCAGCTTAAGTTCACCTGCAGCAATATAAATATTTAAAGCATGAAAATATTCCTTATTCGTTTCGTAGAGCTGTTCGAGCAATTTAATATCTGATAAAAGAACATTTTTACTGCGGTCAAGCTTCACACTGATTCGGTCAATTTGCGCACCAGTCTTTTGATATTTAGACAAAACCTCCTGCAGTGAGCTAGAAAATTTTCCGAAAAGACGCCCAAAAAAGGAAGATTTCCCCTCTTTCATCTCGTCCGGATTTACATCGTTCAGCCGCTTCATCAGATCACTGATAATTTCCCCGATTTCACCAACATCTTTGTTCTGTACATGCTCAAGCATCGTCTGTGAAAAGGACAGCAACTTACCTTGAGCCTGCGTCCCGTATTGAATCATCGCTTGATGGTTAGCCGGGTCAATTTGCTGGGCAAGCTGAAAGGCTTTAGCCCGATGTTCCTCTGGAAGAACATCAATAAGCTTGACCGGTTTGGCTTCATTTGGCTGGTTAACCGGACTGTTTGCCGGAACATTCAAGCCATCCCCAAATGGATCCGCTAAAATATCATCCAACAAGCCTCCGGATTTATTGTTTAAACTTGAATTGTTTTCATTCATTTTGACCACCTATTCTTATCAGGGAATTTCGACTCTTTTTTCATCTTAATTGAAGCTTTGGCAACATCGATTTCAAAATTTAACGTTTCAATATCATTGGAAACTACTTGATATAAATCTTCTTCCAATATCTTTGTCAGTTCGTTCAGTGTTTGTCGGGTTTCAAGAAGAGATTGATTCATCTCCAAATTTTTCTTCGGCTGTGAAGAGAGGAAATGATATTTTTCGGTAAGCTCAACAACTGAATCCAAATGGGAAAAATAAAACGGTTCCGCTTTGTAAAAACGCTTCGGTTCCTTTAAGGCCATCTTTTGGATTTTCTTTATGATTCTTAGTATATCGATCCGTTGCTTGAAGGATGAAAGATCCCGATTGGTAAACAGCGATTTATTTAAGCGGCGGATTTTTTTATTGGCTTCCTTTAGATTTTTTCTAATGTAGCGGTATTCTTTCAATGATAACTGATGTTTTTTTAAAAAGTATACATTCATAATGAGCGCCAAGATAAGATGTGCTGCGACTCCCCCGGCAATAGCATACCCAACCGATGCCAGGAAATGCTGATGAAAAAACACCAAAGCTATCAGTCCGGTGAACATCATCACGGGTACTGCTGCTAACGTCCGAATAATAAACGAAAAAATCGGGTTCATACGAATCGTCTCCTGATTTATATTCCTTGCTATACATACGAGAATGGCATATGAAATGTTTCAAAATCATGGGAAATCCACTTGAGGGGAAAATTTTATTACTATTTCCACAATACACGAAAAAACTCCTGTTTTCCATAGACCTCAAGCGGAAATAAAATAAGACTTGAGACGGATATTAGGGGATTTTGGATCATTCCATATTTTAAGAGAAACATAATCCATTCGCTGGATTGACTTGAAACCCGAAGCCCCTTTTGATTGACTCTGAAGATTTATGCCTAAATTTACAACAAAAGAGGTGCCAAAGCTGCACCTCTTTATTTTCACTGTTCACGTCTGCCATTTTTCTAATAAAAGTATTTATTTCTCATAAAGCTCGATTGGCAGCTTATCCGGATCTGGGAAAAAGGTAAATTTTTTACCTGTCACCGGGTCAATGCGGATCGGCTCTACATCTACTTGGCGCTGCCTCAAATAGGAGACTGCCTCCCCAATATCTTCTACTTCAAAAGCAAGATGCCTTAAACCTGCTGCTTCCGGATAACTTGGCCTTCCGGGGGGATTTGGAAAAGAAAATAATTCAATCTGGTATTGACCATTCACTTCCAAATCTAGTTTATAAGAATCCCGTTCCTCTCGATAAACCTCACTCAACGGCTGCAACCCTAAGATATTCACATAAAAATCCTTCGATTTTTCATAATCGGAACAAATTATCGCAACATGATGGATTCTCTTCAATTTCATCAAACGCCCCCCCTCCCTTCATAC
>NZ_BCUZ01000071.1 GCF_001591485.1 Neobacillus fumarioli NBRC 102428
CCCCTTTCTATTTATAGTTTACGAGTAATGTATACATCATTCTTTCGATTACTTCCTGAATCTTTATCTTTCTCCGTGATCTCGATCTGTTTTGCCAGCTGGTTAAGGGTGTCCAAGCATTTTGAACATTTTCGTCCGGAACGAATCATCGTTCCGCATGAATTACAAGGATAAGACAGATTAGGAAAATGCCCTGCGATTATTCGTCCAGCTAAGATAAATTCTCGAATTTGCGCAATCGATACGCTTGTTGCATCGCTTAATTCTTGAATGGTGCTGCCGGGATAGTCCCGCAAGTAATCTGCCGATTTCAAATAATCTTCTTCTTGTTTCTGATAACACTCATCACAAATATCCCTTAATCGCAAGTACAACTTTCCACATTTACGGCAATTGCCAAGTCGTGCCGCCAATTGCTTCTCCCCTTTTCGCATCAATAAGTATAAATTATTACCCTACTACCTTTCTAATGGATTCCATGACGCGGTCGGGCTGGAATGGTTTGACGATAAAATCTTTTGCACCGGCCTGAATGGCCTCTAAAACCATTGGCTGCTGTCCCATAGCGGAACACATAATAATCTTTGCCTGTGGATCGATTGTTCTAATTTGTTTCACTGCTGTTATACCATCCATTTCAGGCATCGTAATATCCATTGTGACAACATCCGGCTGTAATTCACGGTATTTTTCAACTGCATCCAGACCATTTACAGCTTCCCCTGCAACTTCAATTCCATTTTTCGTTAAAATATCTTTCAGCATCATCCGCATAAATGCAGCATCGTCAACAATTAATACTCTTGCCATCCTATTATCCTCCATTCTTTCTATTTACATCGTCATTTTCTTAAGCCGATCAGCAGGATTTATAATATCAGTAATCCGTACGCCGAAGTTTTCTTCAATTACGACAACTTCCCCTTTGGCGATCAGCTTGTTATTCGCTAGAATATCTACTGGTTCTCCCGCCAATTTATCAAGTTCGATCACGGCACCAGGACCAAGAGCCAGAATTTTCTTGATTGGCATTTCCGTGCGCCCCAATTCTACCGTAATTGTAAGCGGAATATCATATAATAATTCAATGTTACTTACTTCTGAGCTACTGCTTTTGAGCTCCGTTAAATTAGCAAATTCAACCTTTTGTACATTCGCGTTAACCGGAGCTGGCTTTGCTTTTGGTGCAGCTGTTTGCCGATCTTCGTGCAGTATACTGTCACTTTGTGTATTTGAAGGCTGATGAGAAATTGCCACCGGTTCCTCTTGTACAGGGGTTGCTGTTATTTCTTCAGGATGAAGAATCTTATTCACCATTTCCTTCGCAAAAGATAATGGGATGAATTGTTTCATATTGGAATCAATCAGACTGCCCACTTTTAATCGAAATGAGACATCTATGATAATATCATCATGCAGATCTTCTAATTTTTTGGGCGGAAACCCCAGCACATCAATAGCCGGTGGTGATATATCCACTTTTTGATTAAAAATGGTGGACATGGAAGTTGCGGCAGAACCCATCATTTGATTCATGGCTTCTTGAACTGCACTGAGATGTAGTTCAGAAAGCTCAGGGTCAAGATTAGTACCATCCCCACCCATCATGAGATTTGCAATGATTTTCGCATCTTTTTCCTTAATCATTAAAAGATTTTTGCCCCGGATTCCATGTGTATAATCCACATGGACTGCAACATGATTTTCTTGAATAGTTTCTTCCAACTTTTCTCTTTCAATTACCGAAAGAACCGGTGTCGTGATTTCGACTCGCTGATTCAGAAGGGTTGAGAGTGCAGTTGTGGAACTTCCAAGGGAAATATTTCCGATCTCTCCTAAGGCATCTTGTTCCATCGTACTTAAAAAATCATGGATGGATAGTTCTTGTTTCTCACTTGATTGTTTAAAAAGTTCATTAATCTCATCTTGAGATAAAAAGCCGTCATTCATTTAGTAGGTCATCCCCTTCCGTATAGATTACCTGATCAATTTGCACTGCATAGCGGCCTTTTTTTGTTCCGGGATTCCCAAGAAATCTTGTCAACTGTCCGACTTTTACTTGAATTTTCCCTGTTTCAATGCACATGACATCCCCTACTTGTAAGTTGAGAAGTTCTGAGACTGGGAGATGAGCTCTGCCAAGTTCCGCCACCACCGGAACACGGACTGAATCAAGATTTTGCTTGATTTTATCCTGCTGTGGTGTACTCTTTTTGCCCATCGATGAAAGCATTTGATGAGAAGATAATTTGGGCAGTACCGGCTCTACAACTAAATGCGGCAGGCAAAGCGTCATTCTGCCTGCTGCCTCACCAATTTTTGTATGGAAGACAATAATAATGACGGTATCATTCGGTGAAGCAAGCTGGATAAATTGTGGGTTCGTTTCAATTCCATACCATTTTACTCTCATATTTTCGAGACTTTTCCATGCCTCATCATACATTTCGAAGCCGCGGGCAAACACTTTTTGGATCAGCACTGTTTCAATTTCCGTTAAGGAGCCATCCCTCTCGGATGGATCCCCTTGTCCTCCTAATAAACGTTCAATCACAGCATACGCAACTTGAGGATTGATTTCCATTGCTATTTTTCCATCGACTGGTTTGACATCAAA
This sequence comes from Neobacillus fumarioli NBRC 102428, assembly GCF_001591485.1. GTDB lineage: Bacteria > Bacillota > Bacilli > Bacillales > Cytobacillaceae > Neobacillus > Neobacillus fumarioli. The sequence goes on from NZ_BCUZ01000071.1 coordinate 2,618, forward strand.
AATATTCAAAATCGTTTTTGATGGGACCGATGAAATAAACTCGTGATAGGAAACTTGATCAACTAGGTCAATCTCAATTTGTACCACCTGTCGAAGCTGTGTTGATAGATAGGAAGCAAGTAATCTTGAAAAATTTTCATGTATCCTTGCAATACTGCGCAATTGTTCTTTGGAGTACCGCATTGCGCGCCGGAAATCATATACTTTTACTTTTTCATCTCTTTCTTGTACATCGGATGCTTGAAGTTCGCCAGTGCTTAAGGCCGATAAAAGCGCATCGATTTCTTGCTGCGATAATACATCCGCCAAAGGGCATCCCCCTAACTCTTCCCTGAGTTATTGAATCATTTTATTGGTTGTATAGATTTGTACAACTCTTCCGTTTTGCATGAGTTGATTGATTTCGTTCTTCATATCTGTTTCTAATTGAGCCATACCCGCCGGGCTTTTCACTTGATCTTCCGTCATGCCCGACAATAATCGAATCGCGATATTGCGAACTTGAAAATCACGTTTCGTTAATTCGTCTTTTGCTTTTTGTGAACTTGCTTGGATATTAAAACTTATTTGAATAAACCCGCCAGAGTGTAAATCCGTAATAATCGGATTCGTGTTCACCATATTTGCTGCAATCGTATCTGCAGATAATCCTGTTGTTTTTCCTTTGGTTTTTGATTGATAAAGGAAATACGATGCCCCTCCTATTAGGAGGATGATTACAGCAGCTATGATCATTGCCGCCTTTTTCTTTGTATTCATTCGTGAACCTGCCTTTAATTCTCAAGATGATCGACTAAAAGCTATATTATTGACGTTTTAAATTCACCACTTCTTCTAAGATGGAATCCGAAGTCGTAATGGTTCTGGCATTTGCCTGGAAGCCACGCTGTGCAACGATCATCTCCGTAAACTCTTCGGTTAAATCGACATTGGACATTTCGAGAACACCTGAGTTAATTTGGCCGCCGCTGTTGTTTTGAATACGGTCAGGTATTGCAGGACCTGAGTTTCCTGTTGCGACAAACATTGTATTTCCTACTTTTTGAAGACCACTAGGATTGGTTACAACAGCAGTCGCTAAAGAAACATCTTGATCTGAAGTTCCCACCGTATCAATACTATATTTTTGACCATCAAAAGCCAATTTTCCACTTTTACCATCTTCATCAACGACGTTGATATAACCGTTAGAATCTATAGAAAATGATGTGATTTTCTTTTGTACTCCATTATCCATCACACTGGAAATGTTAATATTTATTGGTTTAGCACTGCTTGATGAAATACCTTTTACAAAATAACCATTTGAATTCACAAGATTGCCTTGTGCATCTAACGAAAAATTACCAGCCTTCGTTAAATATGTATTTGTTCCATCAGGTGACACCACAAAATAAGCATCCCCATCTACTGCCAAATCTGTTCCGACATTGGTTGTCATCGGACTGCCAGGTGTATGAATGGTATCAATGGAAGCGACTTTTGTTCCCAAGCCGACTTGTTTTGGATTGATCCCGCCGCTTTGGTTTGTTGGTGCAGTAGCCCCGGCAATATTTTCATTGATAATATCCTGAAACATCACCCGGCTTTTTTTGAATCCTACTGTATTCACATTTGCAATGTTGTTGCCAATGACATCAAGCTTTGTTTGAAAACCTTTCATTCCCGAAACTCCAGAATATAATGATTTTAACATGTTTTTTCCTCCTTATTTTACATTATTTCGAATTACCTGACGGCTCATTGATCTCAGTCACTTGTTCCATCGGGATTTTTTTGTCCCCAACCATATAATAAAAATTTCCGTTATCCAATGATACGCCGGTAACGATGCCTGTTAATGGGGTGCTGGAATCCCCTTCTGTCCAAGTTATTTCTTTTCCAATCGTCGATGCGTATTGGCCCATTTGCAAATTGGAAAATTTCTCAAAGGCATTATTTAAGTTAGTCATTTGTTCCAACGTACTGAAAGTAGCCATCTGAGCAATAAAATCTTTATCTTCAAGCGGGCTTGAGGGATCCTGATGGGACAATTGCACCGTGAGAATTTTGAGAAAATCATCTTTCCCCAAAGACGTTTTTGGGGCAGAAGACTTGGTGCTATTATGTACCATACTGTTGTTTGAAGCGCTCGTTACATCAACCCAATTACTCATACTTCTATTCCCCTTCTATACTATAAAATCAATGTTTGATGCAGTCTTTGGAATAACTGGTCCATATGTTAGAGGTAAAATCTCTTCTTCAAAGTCTTTTTGATTCGTTTGTTTCAACTTTTTTGATCCAGGTGAAAAATTCCGCTGTTCATTTGGTGTGTAAGCACCGCCTTGGGACAAGAAAGAATTCGTTTGATTCGATTCACCCGTAACAGAAGGCTGCTGAATGATATCTATTTTTTGAACTACAATCCCTTGCTGCTCCATCGCTTCCTTTAAGTGTTGGACTTGAGCTTGCAGCGTATCTTTGGCAATGGATGTATCCGTTATAATTTGGGCAGAAACTTGTCCTTGCTGAGTTGTTATTTTCACCTCAATCGGTCCCAAATGTTCAGGATATAAGGACAATTTCGCGGCTATATTCCCTGATTGTCCATTTGTGATTTTCACGAAATGCCCCGCCATTTTGCTTATTTCAGAAGCAAAATCTGAAATAGGGAGGAATGGACGGCTTTGAACAGATCTTGACTCATTTCCGTTGTTTCCCCCTTGAATAGGGCTAGTTAGCAGTTGCGTGGCATCAGTGAGCTTCACTGGATCTTTCTCTTTTACAGGTTGGAGGCGATGAATTTTCACCTGGCTGTCCATCGGTGAATCCGCAATAGTTCCAATATTTAATTGATTCATCATTTGTTTCGGGTTATTAATGATGGCAGGATTTTGGTTTTGCTCCTTATACCATTGCGCTTCTGGCCCATTCAAAACATTACTAGCGCTCCACTGCCATTCCTTTGAAGGAAGAGTGATCGTTTCATCATCCGATCCATTCAAGATGGTTTGAATTGTAGCCCGGAGATCAGCAAGGATTTCAGGAAAATTTTGTTCATCCTGTTTCGATAAAGTTTTGATCAAATGGTCTAATTTGGTCATGGGCTGATTTGAATTTGTCAGCTGCATATCCCCAACTGCCGTTTGCAAGAATCCGGCTGGATCTTCGGTCTTCCCGAAAAAAAGAGGTTGCATTGAGCTCATTCCATCAGTCATTTTGGGTTCTTCGGCCTTTTGATCTGGTAAAGATGATGTTGATTGTTTTACTTGAACAAGCAAATTGGCAAGAATCTCATCTGCCTTTTTCCAATCTTCCGAACTGAGATTTAGATTTTCCAGTGCATTCAACATAATGGATTGTTTAAAATCTCCCGCTTGATTTACACTTGTTGAGCCGATCACGTTTTTCTTTTGTATCGCATTTTCCGCGGAAGATGGTTTTAGCGAATTAATTCCCTTTGAATTATCGTTCGTTTGATTTCTTGAAATTTGTATCAGTGTAATCAAACTGTTTTTATCTTGTGGTTTTCCAAAATTTACTTCTAAAGGATTACTTTCTGGTTTTGGTCCGCCATTTGTTAGGAAATTTTGCTCGAACAGATTAATCATTGTAAAAATTTGCGCAAAGGAGTTAGCCGGGGAATCCGATTGAAAAGTTGATTTTAGTTTTCCCCCGCCGCTTTTTTCTGTTTGATTTATTTTGATATGTGTTTGAGTTATATCCAAGCAGCTGCCTCCTCCCATAAGAATAAGTCTTACTTACATCTCATTATAACTCATCTATAACGATTCCGTCATGAGAATTTTGATTGCGATTTTAATTTGATACTTTTTGAATTTATATTTCATATAAATCTTAGGTTCTAAGGGTTTAAATGAGTAACAATCCACCCTGCAACCGCTGGATTAAGTTGTGTTAATACTTGCGATGCTGTATCAGGGTCCAAGTGTTTAATTTGCTTTAACACTTCTTCATTATTTTGTATACCGTTTAAAATGGCGGCAATTTGATCTGGCTTCATATGCTGGTACAGTTGTGAAGCAGAAGTTGTTGCAGTACTCGCGGTTGCTGAGTTTTCAGTTGAACCCGTTCCATTATTTGATGCAGAAGCCCCGCCAGTGTCTGCAGTGTTTGATGGATTAGATGGAGAATTATTTTCTCTGTCATTCCCCTGGGTCAGTGAACTATTTGATTGTGTTGTATTGTTTTGATTGGTTTGAGTATTGCGATCTTCTTCAGTTTTAGATGCTTGGCGGTTTTCAGCCGCTGCACTTTCCTTTGCTTTTTTGGCAGAACCAGATGGGCGAGATGCTACTTTCTTAGCTGGCTGCTCTTTATTACCAAATAAAATTTTTGTATGGTCTTGTACCCATTTTATTTGGGTATCAAAATGCACACCAGCAAAATATAAAATGACCATTCCTAATGCAATGGCGTAAATGAATGGAAGCAGCCATAAAAAAATAAATTTTGACAAAAAACCGGGTTTCACCTTTTCAGTCTTTTTGGATGGCATAAGCTTCCCTCCTATCTGTAACAAATGTCCACCTCGAATATGGTGGACATAGCTTCTTCGGTAATTAAAAAATTATATACTATATCCGCGGTATCCATTCATTCTATGTTGCCTTTTTGCGGGATTTTACCTGTACCGGTCTCGTAGATTTGCCAAATCATCATTTGATAAACGATATAATTTGATTATACATTTGCGATAAAATAAATTGACCATCAGCATAACCCGCTTCCTGAACAGCTTTAGGCATACCGTAAACGGTGCAGGATTCTTCTGCTTCCACAAATACTGTTCCATTATATTTTTTCACTAAGCCGCATCCGAGCATCCCGTCTGATCCCATGCCCGTTAAAATGACCGAAAGCAGTCGATCCTGAAATATAGGTGCTGCAGATGTAAGGGTAATATCAACCGATGGCTTATACAATGCTTGATTCTCTGCATCATGATCCACTTTAAAAATTACAGTACCATCCAATTTAGTTTCAAATCGAGTTTGATAACCCGATGGAGCAATATAAATAGTTCCAGCCTTTACTGGCAGCCCATCTTCTGCTTCCCTTACCCCAAGCTTACAAATTGAATTAAATCGTTCTGCCAATGGCTTTGTAAATCCCGGCGGCATATGCTGTGCGACAACAATAGGGACAGGAAACTCCTTCGGAAAACAAGGAAGAATCGTTTGTAATGCAGATGGCCCGCCTGTTGAAGATCCAATAAATAACAGCTCTATCTCTCGATTCATTCTATTTCGATGCGGTTTCAACTGAGTTTTATCTTTTGGCAGGCTGCTTTTTGGCTTCGCCTCCATGATTCCTTTTAATCGCATTAAAAAATCTTGAATATCATCATTCGATACTCCTGTACCAATTAAACGGTCTTTTAAAAAGAAATCAACCGCACCCAATTCTAGGGCTTTTATCGTTTCTTCTGCCCCTTCCGCTGTTCGAGAGCTTAACATGACCACTGGAACAGGGGAAATTTTCATCATTTGTTCCAATGCTTCGATTCCATTCATTTCAGGCATTTCTACATCCATGGTCACAAGATCAGGTTTAAGACGCTGCACTTTTTCAATCGCATCCAAACCATTTCTGGCAATCCCAACAACAGAGAAATTCGGATCCTCTTCTAGAAATTGACCGATCGCCCGTCTCATAAAGGCAGAATCATCAACTATTAAAATACCGTACTTTTTCATCCTAAACAGGTTCCTTTCGATAATAAAAAGTTTTACCTGAGTCAATTTTTTGAAAGCCTAAGGCCAGATCTGTAATGGACTCAGCATGTCCTAAAAACAAATATCCGCCCGGCAATAAATTTTGATGTAAACATTGGATAACCCGCTTTGTTGTTACTTGATCAAAATAAATTAAAACATTTCGGCAAAATATAACATCAACTTTTCCTAATTGCGCTGTTTGTTCCGTATTCAAAAGATTTAACTCTTGAAATTGAACCATTTTTCTTATTTCGGAGTTAATTTGATAGCCGCCATTTTCTTCTGAAAAATATTTCTTTAATAGGTTCTCAGGGATTCTCCGAAACGCAAATGATCCACTGTGATACCAAGCCTTTTCTGCCTTTTGAAGAACCTTTTTATTTATGTCGGTGCCAATGATTTCAACCGAACCTGATGGAAACTTATCTGTTTCTTGAATTAGCATCGCTAATGTATACGGCTCCTCTCCGGATGAACAGGCAGCACTCCAAATCTTTAGCGGCCGTGTTTTATGCTTTTCCCTTAACTGTGGGAGAACAATTGAACAACATTCAAGCAGTTGATTTTCTTCCCGATAGAAATATGTTTCATTAATGGTCAACAACTCTGCCAGAACATCCCATTCATTTGGGGTTGCTTTTAAATACCGGCAATATTCCCAATGGGAAATTCCAAGTTCCGTAAGTCTTTTCGCTAGTTTCTCCTTTAAGATTGAAAGCCGGTCAGTATAATTCAAACCGCAATATTCGTAAATCATCTGATTTAACATCAATAGGCCATGATCTTGCATTACTTCCACTTTGTCCACTCCGCTGCGAATTTTTAGTTTGGAGATCTTATACTGAAATCATAATTCCTCCCGATGTAAAGATTAGATCTACCCTATACTTTATTTGTATAATATATCGGTGTTTTTTTGGATAAGTATAGTAGAAATTAACTAGAGGTATAGAAAATTAGCTAATTTTGTAGAAGAAGATATTGAAATTGCAGAATGAGATCTTAGATATATAGTTTTCAAATAAAGAAAGAACCCCAGTCAGACATAATTAAGTCGCTTGGGGTTCTTTGCTTTCATCTATTTAACTGCTAAAGGAACAACTTTCTGTCCAATGGCTGTGATCAGCTCTGGTGGTATTGGATAGTTCACGGAAGCAGGGTCTTTCATTACCGCTGGAATCGTTTGCTTAAGTGCTTCTTCACTTATATTGAATTCTTTGAAATCAGCAGGGAGACCGACTTGGTACTGTAGAAGGCGAATTTTTTCAATTACTTTGGCTAGAAGGGTATTTGCCGTGTCATTCTTGGCATCTATATCAAGCGCCTCGGCCAATTCAGCTGCTCTTGGCAAATACAACTGCGGAATTCGTTCCATTACAACTGGCAGGAATACTGCGTTTGCCAAACCATGCGGGATCCGGAACATTGCCCCATAGGCATGGGCCATATTATGAATCGGAATAGCATTTAGGGCAAAACTAAACGCCGTGATCCCCATTAAGCTTGCCTGCAACATTTCCATTCTTGCCTCCAAATTCTCGCCATCAGCGACTGCCACAGGAAGATTTTTCCTGATCAGACGAATAGCATGCAAAGCATGTGCATCGGTTAAACTTGTTGCTGATGGGGAAGCAAGGGCTTCAATTGCATGTGTTAAAGCGTCAAATCCGGTAAACGCTGTAATCCGAGGTGGCAATCCGACCGTTAATCCGGGGTCGAGAATGGCGATATCGGCGTTAATAAATGGATGAATGATATTGGTCTTCATTTGAATTTCTTCATTCAAAATAATGGCGATTGGTGAAACTTCCGAACCCGTTCCCGCTGTTGTCGGAATAGCGATATGCGGAATCGGAATGACACCCGCTTTCGGGAACTGTTCAAATAATGTTCCTCCCTGTATCGCTTCCTTAATATCGGTTAAGCCTTTATGGAGTGCATACTTAACCCCTTTTACAGTGTCTAGCACACTGCCGCCACCGACAGCAAGCAAGCTATCGGCCCCTATTTCCCGGGCATATCGAACTGCATCATTGATACAACTGCTTTCAGCATCCTGAGTAATATCAAGATAGGTTCCAGCCAATTCAGGGCCTTGGGAGGCCGATTCAAAAATGGAAGCTACCTTTTCCACAACGCCTGCCTTTTCTACGCCTCTATCGCTCAAAAGCAGCATCCGCTTCGCCCCAAGACCTGCGAACAAATTCGGGATCATGGACCGGGCATTCAATCCGCTATAAATTCCGGTACGTAACATAAATTGTGAGAAAGATGATTTCATGGTTCTCCACCTCTTTTTCGTTTGGATCAAACAAACTTCCGTACATTAATTATAGGACTCCTATCTCACTCTCAGAAATACTGTATATTTCTTCAATCTTCTTCCCCTTGGCTCTTGCCAACACTTCCATCCGAATGGCTAGCTGTTTCTGTGCAAAATTCAAGGACTCCTCCGGATTTCCGCCGAATGAAGAAACTTCCCCATCGAGATTGCTCTCATGAATTAATTGGATGGCAAGTGGCCCTAGTTCTCCCATTTTAGCCATTACGACTTCATAAATAGGTGGATGCTCGCATATTAACCGTTGCAGTAAAAACGTGCCATAGCCAATATGCCTTGACTCATCCCGTTTTAAATGCCCGACCCCTTCTAACAGCCCTGGCATGATTCCAGATTTTTTAAGCATCTGATATAAGAAAAAATAACCTGTTTCCGCTAATACCCCTTCAACAAACATGTTATAAACGACGGATGCTCCGGCGATTGCTTCGGGAGATTGGTCGGTTTCAAGCCTCGACATGGCCCCTGGCAGGATTTCGTAGAAAACCTTTCGATACGCAGGAGTATGGAAATGTGATAGATCCCCCTTTTCACCAAACGCATTTAATACCCGCCGGAAAAATTCGGTATGCTTCGCTTCTTCGAATAAAAAAGTAGTTAAAAACATTTCTTCCTCCAGCCTGCCTTCTTTGGCAACCGCCATCATCAGCGGCAAGAGGTCTAGTGTTACTGCCTCTTCCCCAGCTTGGAACTGGGAAATGACCCTTAGAATATCTTGCTGCTGATCGGTATTCAGCTTTTGCCAATCCTTTTGATCCTCGCTGAAGTCGATATCAGCGGGATTCCACGTTCCCACCCGTTTAGCTTTTTGATAGAGCCGATACGGGAACGAATCCTCCAGCAGCCCCCGACTGCTCGTTGTTGACATGGTCCTTGTTTGCATAAACCTACTCCTTTCGAGTTTGAACTTTATGTTAAATTTGAGGGTAACTGGATAACTAAATCTGCAGCTGTTTTTCTAAGGCTTGTTTTCAAAATTTTTCCGACGCCGTTTCGCGGCAGTGACTCAAGGAAAACAATATGCCGAGGTGTTTTATTTTTCGCAAGGTGTTCCCGGCAATAGCGGATTAGTTCTTCTTCCGTCACATCAGTTCCCGTCTTTTTCACCACACAGGCAACCATTTCTTCTCCCATCCGCTCATCGGGTATACCAACGACCGCCACTTCCATCACTGATTCGTGAGCATTTAAAATTTCTTCAACATCACGCGGATATAGATTAAAGCCTCCTCGAATGATTAAATCTTTCTTCCGATCGACAATATAGAGATAGCCATCCTCATCGACACGGGCCATATCGCCGGTATGCAACCATGAATTCTGCAGCACCCGCATCGATTCTTCAGAATTTTGATAGTAGCCGGGCGTCACATTGTCACCGCGAACGATTAATTCCCCCACCTCACCTGTTGGAACCTCTTGCCCGTTTTCATCGACAATTTTAATTTCCACCCCGGGGATCGGAATGCCGACAGAGCCTGGTTTAATCTCCATATTTTTTCGATGGGCCGTGACGATCGGCGCTGCTTCGGACAGTCCATAGCCTTCTAAAACTTTTGCTCCGAATTTATGTACAAACGCATGCAAGAGAGCAACAGGCAGCGGCGCCGAGCCGGATGAAACAGTTTCCAAACTGGAGGTATCATAATTGTCTGCCCCGGGATAAGCAAGCATGGCATGTATCATGGCCGGAACGGCCGAAAATCCTTTAACATGATATTTCTCAATTGCTTGGAAAACTTCCTCTACATTAAATTTGCTGAAAACGACGATCGAGCTGCCTGTTAGAAAGCAGATATTGGATACCGTTAATCCGTAAACATGGGCTAGCGGCAGTACCCCGAGTGTTGTACCTCGCTCCCTTTCATTGTGTTTTGCTGAATTTTCTGCGTTTGAGACTAAATTTTTATGGGTTAATTGCACTCCTTTTGGATTTCCGGTAGTGCCGGATGTATATAAAATAACTGCTGTGTCTTCCGATGTTCCTTCAATTGAAATGGGTCTATCTCTTTTCACCATCACATCATAAAAATTTTTCCATTTTTCATCTGTTGGTTTGTCTGTCACAAGTAATTGCGGTTTCACTGGTAATTCTTCAAGTGCTTTTTCAACGTTGGGAAGTACGAAAGTGGAGGTAATGATGGCTTTTGCTCCGGAATTTAAGGCAATATAATACAATTCTTTCGGATGAAGCGTAAACATGACGGGTACAATAATGGCTCCTGCTCTAGTAATTCCCTGGTAGGAAATGAGGACTTCAGGGCAATTCGGCATACAGACGATGACACGGTCTCCTTTTTCAATGCCTAAATCACATAGTCCTGCTGCCAACTGGTCTGCATATTGTCTTGTTTCAACATTCGTGTAGGCCTTGTTTTTGAACAACAATAGTGGATATTCACCAAACTCAATAATATTTTGGTCCAGCAGGTCTTTAAGTTTCATATAATCTCTCCTTTATAACAAGAAGTGTACGGAATACGACTTGCTTACCACATGACTAGATGGAGCTATGAAGAAAGCGGTATTGACTGATCAGTTGTAAAACGCTGTCTTTTTCTAGTAAAAAATAAAAGTACACTCCTCTGTACTCCTTCGTACTAACTAGTTAGTATC
>NZ_BCUZ01000072.1 GCF_001591485.1 Neobacillus fumarioli NBRC 102428
AAAAAGTATTTGTTTCATGATTCTTTTTTAATATAATACTAGCTGCAAGTTTCCGCTTTTCTCAATGTTCATATTGGTGTAGACTTGTACTTAGCACTCGTTAGATATTAAAGTGATAGAATTCCAATATTGCAGAGATACTTGCGAATAGTGAAAAATAGAAAAAAATTGATAATTTTTAAAGGGAATCATTTTAGTTGTGACGAATATTTTTATAAGATATGTCTATGGGAAATATAATTGAACAAAATGAATTGTTGTTCGATAGTAATTAAAGGAGGTGCCAGAGAATGAACAGCAATGAAATTTATGTTAGCCTTGACATCGGTACATCCAGTGTAAAAGTAATCATTGGCGAAATGGTAAGTGACTCGGGAAAAGGCTCGTTAAATATAATTGGTGTCGGTAATGTAAAATCTGAAGGCTTACGAAAAGGGTCCATTGTCGACATGGACGATACCGTTCATTCTATAAGAAGGGCAATTGAACAAGCGGAGAGAATGGTAGGTATGGAGATACATGAGGTGGTTGTCGGAATCCCCGGACATAATATTATGCTCCATCCATGCCATGGGATTGTAGCTGTTTCAGGACAAAACCGCGAGATTACTAACGAAGATGTTACTCGGGTAATCGAGGCTTCTTATGCTGGTTCGATTCCCCCTGAAAGAGTCAATATGGGGGTTATCCAAAGACAATTTATTCTTGATGGAAAGGATGAAATTCATGATCCCCGCGGCATGATTGGGGTCCGCTTGGAAATGGATGGTACACTCGTTACCGGCTCCAACTCCGTTGTTGCCAATATTATTCGCTGTGTGGAACGTGCAGGACTTAATTTTTCGGATATTATTTTACAGCCGCTGGCAGCTGGGGATTACGCCTTATCTAAGGATGAAAAGAACCTCGGTGTGGCCTTGCTTGATATTGGTGGCGGCTCTACAACAATAGCAGTCTATGAGGACGGATTTTTAAAAGCAACAAGTGTCATTCCAGTAGGCGGCGATTTAATTACAAACGATCTTTCAAAAGTATTGCATACTTCAACAGAGGATGCTGAAGCCATAAAAATAAAGCATGGACATGCTTTTTATGATCAGGCATCGGAAGATGAATACTTTAGTGTTCCGATTATCGGCAGTGATCAGCATCAACAATTTAATCAGTTATATGTTTCTGAAATTATCGAAGCCAGAATGGAAGAAATTTTCGAACTGATTGCGAAAGAATTGAAGCGATTAGGTGTAACTGATTTGCCGGGAGGTTTTGTACTGACTGGTGGTACCGCAAAAATGCAGGGAATTTTAGAATTAGCTCAGGACATCTTTAACAACCCAGTTCGAATTGCTGTTCCTGACTATATTGGTGTAAGAGAACCTCAGTATACAACTGCGGTTGGCTTGATTAAATATGCTTATAAGAATGCCAGATTGCCAGGCGGCGTTGTTAGTTCCTCTTCAGCTGTTTCTGAGCCAATCGAAAAAAGAGTGCCAAAACAACAACAACAACATCAACCGAAAGCTAAAGTAGAAAAAAATCCGGAGGAAAAGATGTCATCAAAGGTGAAAAAATTCCTGGGATACTTTTTCGAGTAGGTTTAAGCGAAAAGGAATATCCATGAATTAGGAGGATTTATCATGTTAGAATTTGATACCAATTTAGATTCTCTTGCTACCATAAAAGTAATTGGAGTTGGGGGCGGCGGAAATAATGCGGTGAACCGCATGATTGAACATGGAGTGCAAGGCGTAGAATTTATTGCAGTGAATACAGATGCGCAAGCTCTTAATCTTTCGAAAGCAGAAATTAAGATGCAAATAGGTGCAAAGCTAACCCGCGGTCTTGGTGCAGGCGCGAACCCGGAAGTCGGCAAAAAGGCAGCAGAAGAAAGCAAAGAACAAATTGAAGAAGCATTGCGCGGTGCAGATATGGTGTTCGTCACGGCTGGAATGGGAGGCGGTACAGGAACAGGAGCGGCACCTGTCATTGCTCAGATTGCTCGCGAATTAGGTGCTTTAACGGTAGGAGTCGTTACCCGCCCCTTTACTTTTGAAGGGAAAAAACGTGCGACTCAAGCCACTGGCGGAATCAATGCAATGAAAGATGCAGTGGATACCTTGATCGTCATTCCAAATGACAGACTGCTCGAAATCGTAGATAAGAGCACGCCAATGCTTGAGGCATTCCGTGAAGCGGACAATGTTCTGCGGCAAGGTGTTCAAGGTATTTCCGATTTGATTGCGACACCGGGGCTTATTAATTTGGACTTTGCTGATGTAAAAACGATTATGTCCAATAAAGGGTCTGCATTAATGGGGATCGGTGTCGCTTCAGGAGAAAACCGTGCTGCTGAAGCAGCTAAGAAAGCTATAAATTCTCCTCTATTAGAGACTTCTATTGATGGAGCTCAAGGGGTATTGATGAATATTACCGGAGGCACAAATTTAAGCTTATATGAAGTACAAGAGGCGGCAGATATTGTTGCAACTGCAACCGATCAGGAAGTAAATATGATTTTCGGTTCTGTTATCAATGAAAATTTGAAAGACGAAATTATTGTCACAGTTATTGCAACTGGTTTTAATGAAGAGGCAATACAGCCTAAACCTGTTCGTCCATCATTTGGGCAAAATAAAAATCAGATGGGAACAATTAAAAGAGAACCAAAACGAGAAGAAGTCCCGCAGGAGCCATCCCGCAACTCCGGCAATACCTTCCAAGAAGAAACATTAGACATTCCAACCTTCTTGCGAAATCGCAATCGCAGACGATAATATTGTTATTTCAATATAATTACTCAATGGCATGGTCCATAAGATGGATCATGCCTTTTTATTTATCATAAAGAATGCATAAATGTTGACTTGGAGAATTGTCCAGCTCCACAAAAAATGCTTCGACAGCATCAGCATCGCACGCCTAAAAGCGATAGCTTTTAGGAGGAGCGCCTTGCCCCACGGGACTGATCATAGCGCATGCACTTTTTTAATAATTGACAAATTCCGTTTAGAATAGGGAAAATTTCTATTTTTTTGCTTACAGAAAGTGACACACTTCCGCTTTGAAGTTACGTTATACTTTTCCATAAACAGAAGAAGTCCTAAAAGGGGGAAGCTGTTTGACCGTTTATTTAGATGTCATATGGGTTTTAAATTTATTATTTGATAGTCTTCTCCTTTATTTATCCGCAATTTTTCTAAAACGAAAGATCAAGCTTTGGCGAATTGCGAGTGGAGGATTTATAGGTTCATTAATCATCTTATTAGCGTTTACTCCAATAAATGTCTATTCTAATCACCCGGTTGCAAAACTGTTTTGTTCAGTGTTAATGATACTCGTTACATTTGGCTACAAACGTCTGTCCTTCTTTATCAAAGCATTGATGACTCTTTATGTATCAACATTTTTAATTGGGGGTGCTTTAATAGGGACCCATTATTTTATTCAATATGACACTCATTTAACAGCTAAAGTTCTGCTGGCAAGTGTGAAAGGATTTGGGGATCCGGTCAGCTGGCTTTTTGTGTTAGTCGGTTTTCCGATTGCCTGGCACTTTTCACGAAAAAATATTGAATGTATGGAAATGACAAAAATTCAATTTGACCAAATTGTGAATGTAAGATTGACGATTCATAACGATCAATTTGAATTTAAAGGATTAATAGACAGCGGCAATCAGCTGTATGATCCACTATCCAAAATGCCGGTCATGTTTGTCTCCATAAAAAATACGATAGATGGGTTTCCTGAACCGATAAGGAAAATGGCAGCTGACCCTGAAGGTTTTATAATGGGAGGAGATGAACTTCCAGAAGAGTGGCAAAATAGACTAAGAATTATTCCGTGCCAAGTAGTAGGACAAGAGCACCAGCTTATTGCTGCTGTAAAACCTGACACCATTGTGATTGAGCATAATGGGGCTGGCTATTTATGTGAAAAAGGCTTGGTTTCGTTTACCATGCAGCAACTTTCCAATGATGATGCCTTTCAATGTATTGTCCATCCGAAGATGCTCACTGGTCCAAGACTGCAAGGAGATACAGAGAGAGTGAGTTAATAATACTATACTCAAAAATGCACATTTTAGAAGGAGGAAAACATATGAAAAAGTGGAAACTTCGCTTATCCTACTATTGGTATAAAATTCTGATCAAACTCGGCCTAAAAACAGATGAAGTGTATTACATCGGCGGAAGCGAAGCACTGCCGCCTCCTTTAAGTAAAGAAGAAGAAGAAATGCTGTTAAAAAAACTTCCGGGTGGAGATAAAGCTGCACGGTCGATCTTGATTGAGCGAAACCTAAGACTTGTTGTCTATATTGCAAGAAAGTTCGAAAATACCGGAATCAATATTGAAGATTTAATCAGCATTGGGACCATCGGTTTAATTAAAGCAGTAAATACCTTTAACCTTGAGAAAAAAATAAAACTGGCTACATATGCTTCTAGATGTATTGAAAATGAAATTCTGATGTATCTAAGACGTAATAATAAAATAAGGTCAGAGGTTTCATTTGATGAGCCTTTAAACATAGATTGGGACGGAAATGAGCTGTTGTTATCCGATGTCTTGGGAACAGAAGATGATATTATTACAAAAGACCTTGAAGCCAATGTGGATCGAAAATTGCTTTCAAAAGCACTCCATCAGCTAACAGACCGTGAAAAACAAATAATGGAGCTTCGTTTTGGTCTCACAAATGGTGAAGAGAAGACCCAAAAGGATGTTGCAGATATGTTGGGGATTTCGCAGTCTTATATATCAAGGTTAGAAAAACGGATCATCAAAAGGCTGCGGAAGGAGTTTAATAAAATGGTCTAATATAGATTCAAACAGAAAAATTTTTCCACTCAAAAAAAGCCTTTAAAATCAGCATTTTGTTGTTATATTCGACATTTATGCACTTGTTCGGTAGCTTGGACAGGTGCATATTTTTCCTCTTCAAGGAGATACTGTTTTTTGTACAGCAGCTCCTGTGAGGAGGGAAAAGAATTGACTCGAAATAAAGTTGAAATTTGCGGTGTAGACACATCGAAACTTCCCGTATTAAAAAACGAAGAAATGAGAGTTCTCTTCAAGCAAATGCAAGAGGGTGACTTAACTGCCCGCGAACGATTAGTCAATGGGAATTTGCGCCTTGTTTTAAGTGTTATTCAGCGCTTTAATAATCGCGGAGAATTTGTAGACGATTTGTTTCAGGTAGGCTGCATTGGCCTGATGAAATCGATTGATAACTTCGATTTAAGTCAAAATGTTAAGTTTTCCACTTATGCCGTACCAATGATTATTGGAGAGATACGCAGATACTTAAGGGATAATAACCCAATTCGTGTATCCCGTTCATTAAGGGATATCGCCTATAAGGCACTTCAGGTAAGGGAACGATTAATGAGTGAAACCTCACGCGAACCGACTGCTGAAGAAATAGCAAAGGTCCTTGAAGTGCCGCATGAAGAAATTGTTTTTGCGTTAGATGCAATTCAAGATCCGGTTTCTTTATTTGAACCGATTTATAATGATGGCGGCGACCCTATTTACGTAATGGACCAATTAAGTGATGAAAAGAACAAAGATATTCACTGGATTGAAGAAATAGCCTTAAAGGAAGGTATGCGCCGACTAAATGAACGAGAAAAATTGATCTTGCGGAAAAGGTTTTTTCAAGGTAAAACACAAATGGAAGTTGCAGATGAAATTGGAATATCCCAGGCACAAGTTTCTCGACTAGAAAAAGCAGCAATCAGGCAAATGAACAAGAACATACAAAGCTAAAGCTGTCCTATGGATAGCTTTTTTTCTTTCTAAAGTTCTGGATACTTACATATATTTTTTATAGTAATGTAACTGGGAGTGGTATATGTGTTAAAAATCTCTGAATTCCAGATAAAAGATGTAGTCAATGTATCCGATGGAAAAAGGCTTGGCAACATTGGTGATATAGAAATTAATTTATCAACCGGAAAGATCGAGGCAGTTGTCATTGCCGGAAGTGGCAGAATGCTTGGCTTTTTTGGAAAGGATGAGGAAGTAATTATTCCGTGGAACAATATTATTAAGATTGGTGAGGACGTTATTTTAGTAAGATATAAAGGCAGTACCGAAACTATTCCCGAAGAAACGGAAGCTTAAAAAGAATGGATTCCACGATGACCAATTAGCATTTTCATGGTAAACTTATAGAAAAACAACCTGAGGTATTGTATGGAACCTTTTGTTTTATCAAATCAGTCATTTTTAACTATTGAAAATTGGATGAATACCTATCCGGGTCTTGTTGCCGGTATGACAACAAAGCATGGAGGCGTAAGCAAGGGATGTTTTGAAAGTCTTAATCTTGGCTTTCATGTCAGGGACGATCTGCAGGATGTTTGTTCAAACAGACAAATCTTAGCAAGTCTGCTTGATTTTCCGATAACATATTGGACAGGTGCGGAACAAATACACGATGTTCAAATTAGAAAATTAACAAAACAAGACCGAGGAAAAGGCGCTAATTCTTATGAATCAGCATTCTCGGGAACAGATGGATTTTATACAAATGAAGAGGGGATCCTTTTAACCCTTTGCTTTGCTGATTGTACCCCCCTCTTCTTCCTTGCCCCGAATGCCAAAATGATTGGAGCGGCACATGCCGGCTGGAAAGGGACAGTTGGGCAGATTGCAGGACGAATGGTGGATGAATGGAAAGCTGAAGGCATCAAACCAGAGGAAATTCTTGTGACAATTGGTCCATGTATTTGTGAAAAATGTTATATTGTAGACGATCGTGTTATAAACTTAGTAGAAAATATACTAGAAGATGTCGATCGAAAACCATATAATCAAATTATAGAAGGGCAATATGCCTTAGATTTAAAAGAGCTGAATAAGATCATACTTTTGAGGTCAGGTGTCCCGGAACAAAATATTTATATTACCCAGTACTGCACGAGCTGTGATCACGAGCTGTTTTTTTCCCACCGCCGCGACCGGGGGAGTACGGGAAGATTGTTAAGTTTTATTGGCTGGAAGGAGACTTAAAGCATTGAGGAAGGTAGCAGAAAATCTTGAACGAATTAAGCAGCAAATCAATGATGCATGCCGAAATGCAGGCAGGGATCCGGAAGTAGTGAAACTGATTGCCGTTACAAAATATGTCAGCATCGAAAGAGCAGAAGAGGCCTTAAAGGCCGGCATTTATAACCTTGGCGAAAACAGGGACGAAGAACTGTTAAAAAAGTGGGAAGTATTACAGGACAAGCCTATTTGGCATTTTATCGGGACACTTCAATCCCGCAAGGTCAAAAATATCATTGATAAAGTTGAATATATTCACTCATTAGATCGTCTGTCGCTTGCTACAGAAATTAATAAAAGAGCGAATCGTGTGATAAAATGTCTCGTTCAGGTGAATGTTTCCGGAGAGGAATCCAAGCATGGAATATCTTTCGAAGATGCAGCCGGATTTATTGAAGAGTTAAGTAAATTTCAGAATATCAGTATTGTCGGGTTAATGACAATGGCTCCATTTACACAAGATGAACAACTTTTGCGCAGCTGTTTTCGAAAGTTAAGAGAATTGCGTGATCAAATCCGGGAGAAAAATTGGGCACATGCCCCTTGTACAGAGCTGTCAATGGGCATGTCCAACGACTACTTATATGCGATCGAAGAAGGAGCAACGATGATCCGAATAGGCACGGCACTAGTCGGAGAAGATGATTAGGAGAGGGAAAAAATGACGATTAAATCAAAGTTAAAAAGTTTCTTCTTTTTAGATGATGATTATGATGACGAAATGCCTGCGGAAACCCGAGAGCCGGTAAAGCAGAAAGATAAGCCGGTAAGAAGCCAGAATGTGGTGAGCCTACAAAGTGTCCAGAAGACAGCAAATGTTCAAAAGTCTTCAAAGGTTATCTTAGTGGAGCCACGTTCTTATTCTGAAGCAACCGAAATCGCCGATCAGATCAAAAACCGCCGGGCCGTTGTCGTGAATCTTCAGCGTATCGATGCGGAACAAGGAAGACAAATTATTGATTTTTTAAGCGGGGCAGTCTACATCATTCAAGGTGATATTCAAAAAATTGGTTCTGGCATTTTTCTGTGCACCCCTGAAAATATGGAGGTCTCGGGAAATATTTCGAGCCTTTTGCCGAACCATGACAATTCTAATACAAGGTGGTAAGGTAAATGGGTATGTTATTTTACCTTTTAATAAAACTTATTCAATATTATTCGTATGCCCTGATTGTCTATATTTTGATGTCATGGTTTCCGAATGCGAGGGATACGGCACCAGGGCGTTTTTTAGCACGTATTTGTGAACCTTTTTTAGAACCGTTCAGACGAATTATTCCACCTATTGGAATGATTGACATCTCCCCTATTGTTGCATTTTTTGTATTAAACTTTGCGCAAGTGGGGCTGATGCGAATCTCGAGCTGGATTTAAAGCTTTTCGGCCTTGAATTCTAAGGAGATATGTATGAACATTTACCAGCATTTTCGTCCCGAAGAGCGGGAATATATTGACAAGGTTTTACAATGGAAACAAGATGTAGAAAGACAATTTGCTCCTAAATTGACTAATTTTCTTGATCCAAGAGAGCAGACTATTTTAAAAATTATCATTGGTGAGCACAGCGATGTGCATTACGATTTTTTTGGCGGAATTGACAATGCTGAAAGAAAAAGAGCATTATTATTTCCCGATTACTGGACAGTTGCTAATGAGGATTTTTATATAAATCTGTTTGGAATTGATTACCCTAGTAAGTTTGTTACACTTGAGCATCCGCAAATTTTAGGCGCATTAATGTCTTTAGGATTAAAGCGTGGAAAATTTGGTGATATACTGATCAAGAATGATCAAATTCAATTCTTTGCGGCAAAAGAAGTAAGTGATTATATTAAAACAAACCTGGAAGCAATCGGGAAAGCAAGAGTTACAGTAAAAGAATTGCCGTTAGAGAACGCCATTACCGTACAAGATCTATGGGATCATGTTGATTTAACAGTATCTTCATTACGTTTGGATACTGTTATTTCTGGTGTTTATCACCTTTCCCGGCAAAAGTCGCAAGTTCTAATCGAAAGGGGACTTGTCAAAGTGAATTGGACGGTAATCGAAACTCCCTCTTTTTTATGTGATGCGGGTGATGTGATATCCGTTCGCGGTCACGGCAGGATAAAAATAGTAGAACTTAGTGGAAAAACAAAAAAAGAAAAATGGCGGATCAATATCGGAAGACAAAAATAATTTAGCTATTGATGCAGGAATATTGAAGATCTTGTCGAATATTTCCTAATACATAGGAGAGTACAGTTTGCATGGAGGTGGCGTCATGCCGTTAACACCGTTAGATATTCACAATAAAGAGTTTAATAAAGGATTTAGAGGATATGACGAAGATGAAGTAAATGAATTTCTTGATCAAGTTATAAAGGATTATGAATTAGTCCTTAGAGAGAAGAAAGAACTAGAAGAACGTTTGAATGAATTGCAAGAGCGGTTAGGTCACTTTACGACCATTGAAGAAACATTAAATAAATCGATCGTTATTGCGCAG
The DNA here is from genome assembly GCF_001591485.1 of Neobacillus fumarioli NBRC 102428. Taxonomy (GTDB): domain Bacteria; phylum Bacillota; class Bacilli; order Bacillales; family Cytobacillaceae; genus Neobacillus; species Neobacillus fumarioli. The sequence goes on from NZ_BCUZ01000072.1 coordinate 9,548, forward strand.
GAAGCTGGAGAAGAAGTGAAGCGGAATGCCCAAAAAGAAGCGAAGCTGATCATTAAGGAAGCGGAGAAAAATGCTGACCGTATCGTAAATGAATCACTTTCCAAAGCCAGAAAGATCGCAATGGAAATTGAGGATTTGAAGAAACAGTCGAAAATTTTCCGTACCCGGTTCAAAATGTTAATTGAAGCGCAGCTTGATATGCTTAACACAGATGATTGGGATCATTTATTAGAATATGAAGTCGATACTACTGAATTAAAACTTCATGAGGAAGAAGATTCATTAGCTTGACGAATAGTCCTTAGTGGCATATAATTTTTAAACAAGTTAAATAGAATGAAAATTGACAATGAAAGGGACAGTACAATTTTGTACATGCTTTTTATAAGCGAGTTGGGGATGGTGGAAGCCCAATAAAAGCTGGAAATTGGAAAATCACCCTTGAGTTTCAAAAGCGAACTTGCTTATAGCAATAGTAGTTTTTGGCGTATGTTCACGTTACGAATATAAAAGAGGATAGAATATGTTTTGGTTTCTGTCTATAAGGGTGGTACCGCGGGAGTAAACCTTCTCGTCCCTGTTTGGGGATGAGGAGGTTTTTTTATTTAACTACAGACCAGCGGCTCGAGATTACAATATCTACCGCTTCTGTGCGGACTAAGCTTCTCTTATTGTTCAATTGGCTATTCTGTTTTTATAAGAAAAATGACGGGAGGAAGAAAATAATGGAATATAAAGATACGCTGTTAATGCCGCAAACGGATTTTCCAATGCGCGGCAATCTTCCAAAACGCGAGCCTGAAATTCAGGCGAAATGGGAAGAAATGAATATTTATCAAAAAGTACAGGAACGGACGAAAGGCCGTCCAATGTTTGTTTTGCATGATGGACCGCCTTATGCAAATGGTGATATCCACATGGGGCATGCATTGAATAAAATCTTAAAGGATTTTATTGTCCGCTATAAATCAATGAGCGGCTTTCATGCACCATACGTGCCTGGCTGGGATACCCATGGTTTGCCAATTGAACAGGCTCTAACCAATAAAGGGGTAAAACGCAAAGAAATGTCAGTGGCTGAATTTCGTAAGCTTTGTACTGAATATGCTCTTGAACAAATTAATAATCAGCGTGAGCAATTTAAGCGTCTTGGGGTCCGAGGTGATTGGGAAAATCCGTATATTACCCTAAAGCCTGAATATGAGGCCCAGCAAATAAAGGTATTCGGTGAAATGGCAAAGAAAGGCTATATTTATAAAGGGCTTAAGCCAGTTTACTGGTCGCCGTCAAGTGAATCAGCACTTGCAGAAGCAGAAATTGAATATAAGGATAAACGCTCGCCTTCCATTTATGTTGGTTTTAAGGTTAAGGATGGCAAAGGTGTGCTTGATCATGACACAGAAATCGTTATTTGGACAACAACACCATGGACGATTCCAGCAAACCTTGGTATTTCTGTCCATCCTGATTTAACCTATGTGGTAGTTTCTGTAAATGAGCATAAATATCTTGTGGCTGAGGCATTACTTGAATCAGTAACGAAAGAAGTTGGTTGGGAAGGAGTGTCTGTTGTTCAAAAAGTAAAGGGGGAGGAACTCGAGAGTATTATTTGTCTTCATCCATTATACAAGCGTGAATCTTTGGTGATGCTTGGTGAGCATGTTACAACAGATGCGGGTACTGGCTGTGTTCATACAGCACCGGGACATGGAGAAGATGACTACTTGATTGGGCAAAAATACGGCTTGGATGTTCTTTGCCCTGTTGATGATAAAGGATATATGACGAGCGAGGCCCCTGGCTTTGATGGGTTATTTTATGAGGAGGCCAATAAGCCAATCACACAAGCTTTAGAAGAAGCAGGTGCTTTACTAAAGCTGACCTTTATTACACACTCTTATCCGCATGATTGGCGGACGAAAAAACCGGTTATTTTCCGGGCAACCGCTCAATGGTTTGCTTCGATTAAAGACTTCCGTGATCAATTACTGGGGGCAGTAAAAGAAACAAAGTGGGTACCGGCATGGGGGGAAACACGCCTGTTTAATATGATTCGCGACCGCGGCGACTGGTGTATATCCCGTCAGCGGGTATGGGGTGTTCCAATTCCGGTGTTTTATGCCGAAAACGGTGAAGCAATTATTACCGATGAAACGATCAATCATGTTTCTAACCTTTTCCGCCAATATGGTTCTAATATATGGTTTGAACGAGAGGCAAAAGATTTATTGCCGGAAGGATTTACTCATCCGGGAAGTCCAAATGGAATCTTTACAAAAGAAACGGATATTATGGATGTATGGTTTGATTCGGGATCTTCCCATCAAGCAGTCCTCTTAGAAAGAGATGATTTAGTTCGTCCGGCAGATCTTTATCTTGAAGGATCTGACCAATATCGCGGCTGGTTTAACTCATCGTTATCAACTGCTGTTGCTGTAACAGGCAAAGCCCCTTATAAAGGCGTATTGAGCCACGGATTTGCGCTAGATGGCGAAGGACGAAAAATGAGTAAATCACTGGGGAATGTTGTTGTCCCTGCAAAAGTGATGAATCAATTAGGGGCAGATATTTTACGGCTTTGGGTCGCTTCAGTTGATTATCAGGCAGATGTGCGGGTTTCTGATGCGATTCTGAAACAGGTTGCTGAAGTGTACCGGAAAATCCGCAATACTTTCCGATTCTTATTAGGCAACTTGGCAGACTTTGATCCTGCGAATAAAGTGTCATATGAAAACTTACGTGAAGTGGACCAATTTATTCTTGTAAAATTAAATAAGCTGGTTCAATTTGTTCGTAATGCGTATGAGAATTATGAATTCTCAGGGATCTACCATGCAGTAAATAATTTCTGCACCATTGATTTAAGTGCATTTTACTTGGACTTTGCTAAAGATGTTCTATATATTGAAGCAGTAGATCATCCTGAACGTCGTGCCATTCAGACCGTTTTATATGAATCATTACTTACCCTAACCAAATTAGTTTCACCAATTCTTTCACATACGGCAGATGAGGTTTGGCAATATATTCCTGGTGTTAATGAAGAAAGCGTCCAATTGACGGATCTTCCTGAATACCGGGAGCTTCCAGGAGCAGATGAGATTGAGGAAAAATGGACGGCATTCATGAAATTGCGTGATGATGTGCTAAAAGCATTAGAAGAAGCACGAAATGAAAAAATTATTGGGAAATCATTAACCGCAAAAGTTACATTATACCCTACGGAAAAAACGAATGCATTGCTTAATTCCATTCAGGAAAATTTAAAACAGCTATTTATCATTTCAGATTTGGAAATAGCCGGCACATTCGAACAAGCGCCAAAAACAGCATTAAAACTAGAAACAGCAGCGATTGTCGTGACGAAGGCAGAAGGAGAAACATGTGAACGCTGCTGGGTTGTCACCACTGAAGTTGGCGAAGACACAGAACATCCGACACTCTGTCCGCGCTGCGCTCAGGTTGTAAAAGAAAACTATTCTCATCTTGCTTAATGGTAAAAGCTCCGCTAAAGCGGGGCTTT
>NZ_BCUZ01000073.1 GCF_001591485.1 Neobacillus fumarioli NBRC 102428
CAGGCTGACCAAGGCGCTTGCGCTTTCCTTATTTTTTCTCTGTTTTTACTTTCGGAAGAATTTTGTTTAGTGGAACATTCTTTTTGCGTTCCCAAGTTGCTTTATTATTTGGATCATATTGTTCCAGAAAAGCGATCACTTCTTTTGTAATAGGGGTAGGTGTGGAAGCGCCGGATGTCACAGCAACGGTGTTGGCATCTTTAAGCCAATCTAAATCAATTTCCATCACATCTGCAACCCTGTATGCTTTTGTTCCAGCAATTTCTTCCGATACTTGTGCCAAACGATTAGAGTTATTGCTTCTCGGGTCCCCGACCACAATCGTGATATCTGCCTCTTTAGCCTGTTGTGATACAGCTTCCTGGCGAATTTGTGTGGCATGGCAAATTTCATTATATACTTCCACGTGGGGGTATTTTTCTTTGACCTTTTCCATCGTTTCCCGAACATCCCACTGGCTCATCGTGGTTTGGTTTGTCACAATCAGTTTATCATATGGAAGATTCAGTGCTTCGACATCAGCTGGGTTTTCGACAAGGTGAACCATGCCGGGAGCAACCCCCAGAGCACCCTCCGGTTCTGGATGACCTTTCTTCCCGATATAGATTGTGTGGTAGCCGAGCTTTGCTTTTTCGTGAATGATGTCATGGGTTCTCGTAACGTCCGGACAAGTAGCATCAATGGTGACCAGTCCTTTCTTTTTCGCAAGTTCTCTTACCTCAGGAGAAATTCCATGCGCAGTAAATATGACGGTACCTTTATCTACTTGTTCAAGAATTTCTTTCCGATTATTGCCATCAAGTGTAATGATGCCTTCTTCAGCAAATGCGTCGGTTACGTGTTTATTATGAACAATCATCCCTAAAATATAGATCGGACGGGGTAATGATTTATCTAAAGCAGCATTTCTGGCAATCACCATGGCATCTACGACACCGTAGCAGTAGCCGCGGGGTGAAATTTTGATAACCTTCATGAAAATCCTCCTAAAAGGGATTAATAAATAGACTATGTACTTTATTATATAAAACTAATAAAAATAATACAAAGATACATTTTTTCTGAAAGCAAAATGAAAAGAATGCTGCGAAGGCAACATTCTTGATTAAATGTATAACTTTGGTATAGACGAACCTGTTTGCGGCTGGCGTTTCTTTGTTGAATCAGTTCTCGTACTACTTTGGGAGCCCGTTTTATTGGAACCTGTTTGCTGGTTTCTGACTGTGCTTGTTTGGTGGGCACGTTTGCGGCTTGATGTTTTATTCGATTGTGCTGTGTTCTTTTCCCGGCTTTCTGAAGATTCTTCATGTGCGGATGTAGTTTTAGTGCTGCCTGATTCTTCAGATGCTGCATCAGGTGAATTTTTTAATCCGCGGAAAAGACTCCACATGGCTGGCAGATTTTTAATCAAAGGACCATATTGTTGAATCATGGGGCCGATTGATTGAGCTGTTCTAATAATGGATTGCGTATTATTTAAAAGGCTGGAAAGTCCTCCCGGGTTAGCCAGCGATTGCATTAGACCGCCGCCTCCGCCTGCAGCCCTTCCCATTCCCATCATCCCTCCTGGGACACCAGCCGGATTGCCTCTTCCTAAGAGTCTTGAAAGCAAACCACCGCCTCTTCCCATTTGTGCTCCCCCCATCATCGAGCTTCTGCCTCCGAACGGGTTTGCCCGCGGTCCCATGATACCTCCGCCGCCAAATGGATTCATGCCGGATCCCATCATTGGACTCCTTCCTCCAAACATCCCTGGCCCCATTCCGCCTTGCATCGGGGGTCTTGGCATCATAACGATTCCTCCTTTCGCGGTATTTTTTAACAGGCAGCATTTTCTTGATAAAGAATAAAAAAGAGCATGTAGAAGGTGCTGCCCAAAAATTGCTTAATGTTTCACTTTTAGCCTCTTATTTTACAATATGCGTTAGTCTTGTTTTGGTTTAGGTATTCTGCACAGTTCAGCCGTTTTTAATGGTTTAAACTCTGGATCAAGGTGAAAAATGATAATGTTACTGGAGATTTATCAGGAACTTTACTATAATTATCTGATGGAATAAAATGCGAAAGCCGTATTTAAAAATATACATTGTTAGAATAAGGAGAATTAAATGAAAGAAAATCGTTTTGAACATTTTAAGTTGCAATTTTTTATATTGGAAGCATTAAATAACTTTGGCTTTTTTACTCCGACTGAAATCCAGGAGCGGATGCTTCCCATTGCTCTTAAAGGAGAGAGCGCGATTGGCCAGTCACAAACAGGAACAGGGAAAACATTGGCTTATGTTCTGCCGATTCTTGAAAAAATAAATCCTGATCGTCAAGAAGTCCAGGCTGTTATTACAGCACCGACAAGAGAACTTGCCTCTCAAATTTATCACCAGATTTTAAAAATAACCGAATACTGTGAGCCAGGAAGAGAAATTACGGCGAAATTGTTTATTGGTGGAACGGATAAACAGAGGACGATCGAGAAATTAAAGAGTCAGCCTCATATTGTTGTCGGAACCCCGGGCAGAGTCAATGACCTTGCAAATGAGCAGGCGCTATTTGTCCATACCGGTAAAATTCTAGTTGTTGATGAGGCAGACATGATGCTAGATATGGGGTTTATTGAGGATGTGGACAGGGTTGCTGCCAGAATGCCGGAAGATTTGCAAATGCTAGTGTTTTCCGCTACGATTCCGGAGAAATTAAAACCATTCTTAAAAAAATACATGGAAAATCCGAAAATCATTCAAATTGCCGGAAAGAGAAATACAGTAGAAAATTTGCAGCATTGGTTATTACCGTCAAGGCATCGTGATAAGAGGGAGCTCGTCCATGACGCTCTTTTGGCCTATAATCCTTATTTAGCCATTGTATTTACGAATACGAAAAAAATGGCAGAAGAGTTGGCTGACTTCTTAAATGAAAAAGGATTAAAGGTCGGCCGGGTCCATGGTGATTTAACACCTAGAGAACGGAAAAAAATGATGAAGCAGATTCAGGATTTAGAATTCCAATACATCGTTGCCACTGATCTTGCTTCAAGAGGGATTGACATTGAAGGAATCAGCCATGTCATTAATTATGAGCTGCCTTCCGATTTGAATTTTTATATTCACAGAGCCGGACGTACGGCAAGGGCAGGTAAATCCGGCATTGCCTTAACCATCTATGACTTATCAGACGAGGATGCACTAAATCGCATAGAAAAGATGGGAATTCAGTTTAAAAATGTCGATTTGAAAAACGGGGAGTTTATTGAACTGGAAGACAGGAATCGCCGGAAAACAAGGGTCAGAAAAGAAGATGAAACGGACAAGCTTATCAAATCAATCGTAAGAAAGCCGAAAAAAGTAAAACCGGGATATAAAAAGAAAATGCAAGAAGAAATGGAGAGCATGAAAAGAAGGCAGCGTCGGTTAAACCAAAGAAAGAAATAACGATGATGGGAGAGGAACAGGGTGTTGAAAATAGGTTCACATGTATCCATGAGTGGAAAAGATATGCTGCTAGGAGCAAGTAAGGAGGCGGTTTCTTATGGGGCCAATACGTTTATGATTTATACGGGTGCCCCGCAAAATACAAGAAGAAAGAAAATTGAAGACTTGAACATTGAAGCAGGAAGAAAACATATGGAGGAGAATGGAATCACAGAAATTGTAGTCCACGCCCCGTATATTATTAACATCGGAAATACGGCAAATCCCGACACGTTTGAACTAGGCGTTCGTTTCCTTAGACAAGAAATTGAACGGACTGAAGCCATTGGTGCAGGACAAATTGTTCTTCATCCCGGCGCCCATGTCGGAGCTGGAACAGAAGCTGGAATTAAGAAAATCGTAGAAGGTTTAAATGAAGTTTTAACAGGTAAGGAACAGGTGCAAATTGCGTTAGAAACAATGGCTGGCAAAGGATCGGAATGCGGCAAATCATTCGAGGAATTGGCCATGATCATAGATGGGGTCAACTACAATGACAAACTGTCGGTTTGCTTTGACACTTGTCATACCCATGATGCGGGATATAATATTGTCGATGATTTTGACGGTGTTTTAAATGAGTTTGATAAAATAATCGGACTTGATCGGCTGAAAATACTCCATATTAATGACAGTAAAAATGCCGTTGGAATGAGAAAGGACCGCCACGAAAATATCGGGTTCGGTCATATTGGTTTTGAAGCCTTGAATTATATTGTTCACCATCCACAGTTAATGGACATTCCAAAAATCCTGGAAACACCTTTTGTGGGAGAAGATAAAAATAACAAAAAGCCGCCGTATAAATTTGAAATTGACATGCTCCGAGGCCAGCAATTTGATGAGGATTTACTTGATAAAATCATGCAATCATAGGAAAATCTGTGCATTTGCACAGCTTTTTCTATGATTTTGTTAATTCCATGAATAATTTATTTACTTCACGGGCGGTTTCTGGTCCAGCAGTCTTTGCAATCTCCTTTATGAGCTGCGTGCGTTGTGTATTGTCAAAGATATTAATTTTCTTTCCTCTTAAGTATTCAGCAATTTTTTTTGCTTGCTGCCGATTGACTGAAATATTGAATTGACCCGCATACTTAAGCAATTCATCGGCAGTTATTGTATTAATTTTATGATTGATGATGTTTTCAAATATTTTCACCCTTACCACTCCTCCATGCTAATGTATGTAGATTCTTGCGGAGTGTGACAAATAAATAAGAGGAAAAGCCAAATTAATTGCTGCGGCTTTACATTCCGAAAAGGCTATTGTATACTACTAAACGTTAAATCGGAATGATTCTTAAAATTAAGGTGTGGTAAAACGATGCAAAATATAATTGAAATTAACCACCTGTTCTATCGTTATGAAAAGGATACGGTCTTAGAAGATATCACCTTGTCGGTCCCTGAAGGTTCTTTTTTAGCGATTGTCGGGCCAAACGGTTCCGGTAAGTCAACATTGCTTAAATTAATTTTGGGCTTATTAAAACTGCAAAAAGGGAACATTTCTTTATTTGGCCAGGAAATTAGCAAATTTAAAGAGTGGCATAAGATTGGTTATGTTTCACAAAAGGCGAATTCCTTTAATACCGGTTTTCCTGCAACCGTTTTTGAAGTTGTGGCAAGCGGTTTAACGAAAAAACTCGGGTTGTTTACTTTTTTTAAGAAAGAAGATACGGATACGGTTCTGACCGCTTTAGAAGCTGTTGGGATGCAGGAGTTTCGCAATCGAAATATCGGTGAACTTTCCGGAGGACAGCAGCAAAGGGTGTTCATTGCCCGGGCTCTGGTAAGCGAGCCAAAAGTGTTGATTCTTGATGAGCCGACAGTAGGGGTTGATGCTGAAAATGTGGATGCATTTTACGAAATGCTCGGCGATTTAAATAAACATCAAGGCATTACCTTGTTGCTGGTTACCCATGATATTGGTACGGTATCCGATAAAGTGACGCATGTCGCCTGCTTAAATAAACATTTGCATTTTCATGGTGGAACAAAAGAATTTGAAGCATCAAGAGGCGAAGGGCTCTCTGCTTTTTACGGCCATAATGTCCATTTGCTTACTCATCACCATAAGCATGGAGGCGTTTTACAATGATTTCTGGGATCTTTCACTATGAATTTCTACAGAATGCCTTCCTGACAGGCATGCTGATAGGGATTCTGGCACCACTTCTCGGCGTTTTTATTGTTGTCAGGAGACTATCTCTTATTGCAGACGCTTTAAGCCATGTGACTCTATCAGGAATAGCGGCCAGTTTGCTTCTGGAAAAATATGTTACCTCGTTGGCAGGATTAAACCCATTATATTTAGGGATGGTATTTTCTGTTGGGGGATCATTGTTTATAGAAAAGCTGAGAGGTGTGTATAAACACTATCAGGAGTTGGCCATTCCGATTATTCTCTCGAGCGGTATTGGCCTTGGCGTGATCTTCATTTCACTGGCAAACGGCTTTAATACGGATTTATTCAGTTATTTATTTGGAAGTGTGTCTGCTGTTAGCAGAACGGATTTATGGGTGATTTTGATCATTAGTGTCCTGGTCGTTGCCGTTCTAATTTTATTGTATAAAGAGTTGTTTATATTATCTTTTGATGAAGATTATGCCAAAGCATCGGGAATACCGGCCAAAAGCATTCATTTTATTTTTATCATTATGGTCGCACTTGTAATTGCGGCTTCGATGCGAATTGTTGGAATTCTTTTGGTTTCATCCTTGATGACCTTGCCGGTTGCTGCAAGCATACGGATTGCCAAAGGGTTTAAACAGGCGATTTTTCTATCGGTTTTATTCGGTGAGATTTCTGTTCTCGGCGGACTGTTTATTGCCTACTATTTGAACTTGGCGCCAGGCGGAACGATTGTGATGCTGGCAGTATTGATATTGATTTTTTCAATACTTTATAAAAAATTGATGATTAACCAATATGTACAAAAAGGGGGGACAGCCGGATGAACGTCCATGAAGCCATCCAATGCCTGAAAAAAAATGGATTCAAACAGACAGATAAACGAGAGGATATGCTCCAACTGTTTGCTGACAGTGATAAATATTTAACAGCTAAAGATGTATTTGATCAACTGAAGGAATATTATCCGGGGCTTAGCTTTGATACAATTTATCGGAACCTCGCCCTTTTTGAAAATATGGGGATCTTGGAAATGACGGAATTATCCGGTGAAAAGCATTTTCGGTTTACCTGTGCAGGACATCAGCACCATCATCATTTCATCTGCTTGGAATGCGGCAAGACAAAAGAAATTGATTCATGCCCAATGGACGGGTTAATGGAAAATTTAAAAGGGTACGATATTTCTGGACATAAATTTGAAATCTATGGCCGCTGCCCTAATTGTGTAGAATAAGAAAAGCGCAAGGAGTCTTGCGCTTTTCTTACTTCTTTAACCACTGGTCCACCCATTGTCCAGCCTCGAGCCAATTATTGACACGGATGACCCCGTCCGGCAGCGGATCCTGATTGTAAGGAGTGTCAAATAAAATAACGGGAATGCGGCATTCTTCATGAATCATCACCGCATTATCGTGTTTATCCTCAAAGAAGATTTCTACTTGATATTTCTTCGCTGCGGCAATTTTATCATGTGATCCGATTAATTCAATATGATCAAATGTTAGCCCTTGTTCTTGAAACCATTCTTTTGTTACTTCTAATAATTGGGGGCCTCTAGCACTAATGAAAAATAGTTCATGTTGTTTTGCCCATTTACTTAATACGGTTTTTGCTCCTTGTGCAATAGGAGATCCTTTATAAATGCGCGGTTCATTTTCCTCGAACCATTTTGCCAATTCATCTTCCGTTACATTGACAAATGGGGTTAACTCGTATTGGGTAATATCCTCGTACTTAATATTAGTCCCAAATGCATCGTTAAGGAAAGGGATTAATGATGCAGGACTTGTAACTGTACCATCAATATCGATACCAAATCTTTTTTTCATCTTTGATTCCACCTTCATTTTCTTATTATGACAAACATTGACATAGTAAAGTTCAGTGTACAGCAAAAAATAAGAATGCTCCTATAATGAAAAAGCGAGGGATGCAAATGGCGGAAGATAGAGACACGAAAGTGCGGGAAGCTCTAAGAAGTGCAATTATTGGCGAAGATATCCCTAACTCACCTTCAGATTTTAGGGAGAGAACTGCTTCAGAAATTGCCAACCCTGTAACAACGCAAGTCTCTTTGGAAAAAGAAGCCCCGATCCATTCTTTTAAAGATGAAGCCAATGTTCCGGAAGCAAACCGGCCTGTACAATATCACGGAGAAACTGCCAGTGAAATCCATTCGGCAGCACATCGTCATAAAGAGGAAACCGCTGCTGAAATCGCTGCTCCAGTTCCAGTTGTTCGGGGGCGGGATCGCGATGAGACGAATCTTTTTTCCGAAAGAGCAGATGGCGGCGTTGGTTATGGAACGGTGGCGTTAGCACTATCGATTTTATCTCTGTTTGTTTTGCCCATTTTATTTGGTGCCTTAGGAATCGTGTTTGGTTTTGTTGCCAGAGCACGAGGTGCCTCTGCTCTCGGTGCCTGGGCCATTGGGATTGGTGTCGTATCACTGATTATCGGTATTTTTATTTTGCCGTTCTTTTAGGTCCAGACACATCAGTAGGAGTCAAAAGGAAACCCGGTCTTTCAACCGGGTTTCTTTACGCTTTATTGCGGGCTTCTTCTTCCGCTTTTTTCTTGAAATATTCCTCTGCGATCAGATCGATTTCTTTTTTCAATTCTTCCACCATTTGCGCTTCCGGAACTTTGCGGACGATTTTTCCTTTTCTAAATAATAGCCCTTCACCACGGGCTCCGGCAATGCCGATATCAGCTTCGCGGGCTTCCCCTGGCCCGTTAACCGCACAGCCGAGGACGGAAACTTTAATAGGTGCTTTAATATTTTGGATATATTCTTCTACTTCATTGGCAATGCTGATGAGGTCAATTTCAATTCTCCCGCAGGTTGGACAGGAAATTAATGTAGCCGCATTCGATGACAGCCCGAAGGCTTTTAATAATTCACGGGCTACTTTTACTTCCTGAACAGGGTCTGCACTTAGTGAAACTCGTACGGTGTTTCCGATCCCTTTGCTAATGATGGCTCCAAGGCCGGCTGCACTCTTAACAGTTCCAGAGAAAAGAGTCCCTGATTCTGTAATTCCCAAATGCAACGGATAATCAAAAGCGCGAGCGGCTTTTTCATAGGCTTCAATCGCAAGGTTGACATCTGACGCTTTCATAGAAACAATAATATCGTGAAAATCTAAATCCTCCAAGATTTTAATATGGTGGAGGGCGCTTTCTACCATACCGTCAGCTGTAGGGTAGCCATATTTATCCAAAATTTTCTTTTCGAGTGAACCGGCATTAACCCCGATACGGATTGGAATCCCCCGCTCTTTCGCAGCTTTGATAACTGCTTCCACCTTTTCCCGTCTTCCAATGTTGCCAGGGTTAATTCTAATTTTATCTGCGCCGCCTTCAATGGCTTTAAGCGCCAGTTTATAATCAAAATGTATATCTACAACAAGCGGAATGTTAATTCTTTTTTTGATTTCTGAAATGGCATTGGCAGCCCGTTCATCAGGGCAAGCGACCCTAACGATTTGGCAGCCTGCGTCTTCAAGCCGTTTTATTTCAGCCACTGTTGCCTCAACGTCATGGGTTTTAGTGGTTGTCATACTTTGAATGATAATTTCATTATTCCCGCCGATCGTTATATTGCCAACCTTAACCGGCCGGGTTTTGGTGCGATGTGTAATTTCGCTCACAAGTCATTCGCTCCTTTAAAAAGTTCGAACAGTAATTAGTAAAATACAATTCCAATTCATTGTATAGTCTGCCGCTAATTTTGACAAGAATTTACGATAATTCTTACTTATTTTGAGTAGTCGGGAAAACGGTAAGTTTTTCCAATTTTTATTTTTTCAGCAGATATGCCTGGATTTAAAGCTTGAAAATCTTCGATGATGTCATTTATTGAAACTGGAAGTGATTTCCCTAAGTGATGTTCGACAATTGTAATTAACGTTTCTCCTGGTTTTACTTTTGCATCAAAAAATGGCATGGCTGCTTTCGGTTTTTCCGTTACGGGAGTATTTATACTCACGTGTTTTACGGATGAGGAGGGAAGTGTTCCGACGGTTAAATCGAAATAAATAATATAGATGACTAATGCAGCGAATAGAACTCCGAACAGTTTCTTCATTGGACAAGCCTCCAAAATGGGGAATTTTATAACATTCCTATGCTTGTCCATCTTTTAATAGAACGAAAAAAAGCATCTAATAAATAGATGCTTTAAGTTAGGTTTTTAGGTTTTGGAACTTCCTTAATGGCTAACATCAATACGATAATAACGACAAACCAATTGATGAAAAAGCTGCTGGGGACAGCTGTTTTGATGGCTGCCATGATTGTGAAAAATACTGTCGGCAATGTCTCGCTATAGGCTGCCATCCTCCATAATTGACGGTATGTAAGCTTTCGTGCAGCAAGATTTTTTAACAGCAGTCCAATAAGGGCTAAAACAGAAATTTCAATAAAGCTGGCAGCACATGAGAATAAATAAATAACGATTGAAATGATAGGAATAATGATTCCCCTTAAACTACTGATTGAATCAATAAAATGGAGAAGATCTTTCTTTGATATCGTTAAACCTTGCATCATGGCATATGGATATGTCTCTGTTTGTCCGCCTGAACTTACAACAAATTGATCTTTTAACATGGCAATGGCATTTCCGTCGTTTTCAACTTCTGTAAGGGAAACAGCACCGGTAGGGTCCAGAATAAAGGTATAGTGATCTTTATTGATTGTAATGGGAACCTTCGTGTCTGCGGTTAACTTACCATTATGGATTGAAAAGTTAGGTGTTTCTTCTTCAATGAAAGATTTAGCGGCATCAAGACCGGCCGTAAGTGTGTGACTGAAATAAACAATCGAAGGAAGGACGGAAATTAACGTAAGGAAGAAAACATAGAAAATCGTTTTTCCGATTCCTTGGAAACGAAACATCGCAATATCTTTCGGGGAATAGATACTTTTAAAAAACTGCTTAAAAATATTCATAAAAAACCACCTTAAAATAGAGTTCCTCTCTATTGTAGCCTTTGTTCCAAATATACACAATATTGGTTTGTACATAAAAATCAAATGAATAAAAGCCTTTGGAATGTGTATTTTATTTAAGGTGGAACTTGAGCAAATTGATTGAATCGATTACCTAACTTTGGTATCTTTTAATTACAAGGCTTATAATGTACACAAAATTGTTGAAATTTCATGTACATGAAAAGCTAGAAAAATATGTTTACATAGGAGGAATTTTTCATGGCATTCGAACTACCAAAATTACCTTATGCAGAAGATGCACTTGAGCCACACATTGACAAAGAAACAATGAACATTCATCACACAAGACATCACAATACGTATGTGACTAATTTAAATAATGCATTAGAAGGAAACGAAGAATTACTTTCTAAATCTGTAGAAGAAGTCATTTCTAATTTGGATGCAGTTCCGGAAGCTGTCCGCACCGCAGTACGCAATAACGGCGGCGGCCATGCAAATCACTCTTTATTCTGGACAATCCTTTCACCAAACGGCGGCGGCGCTCCATCTGGTGAATTAGCTGATGCCATTAACCAAAAATTCGGCAGCTTTGAAGCATTTAAAGAAGAATTTACCAAAGCAGCAACTGGCCGCTTTGGTTCTGGCTGGGCATGGCTGTCTGTTAACAATGGAGAATTAGAAATCTCCAGTACACCAAACCAAGATAATCCTCTAATGGAAGGCAAGACTCCAATCCTTGGTCTTGATGTTTGGGAGCATGCTTATTACTTAAAATATCAAAACAAACGCCCTGACTACATCAACGCTTTCTGGAATGTAGTAAACTGGGACGAAGTCGAAAGACGCTACAAAGAAGCAAAATAATTGTTTTTGAACAAAAAAGGCAGCTAAAAAAGCTGCCTTTTTTGTATAAAATTTATAAGTGTTTTTCAGCTTCAGAAGCTGCTAGGCAGGGACTTTCTTTATCGCTTTCCTAAAAATTTGCATAAGACTAGCCTTGTTGATAAAAACTACCTCATGAGAAGAAGGGGAGTTTTTTATGGCAAAAAAATTTATACTTGGTGATGTTGAGTTAACGAAAGATTTAACACTTCTATTGGTGATTGGCGGATTGTATTCGCTGAGTGTGGCTTTGTCGAATACATTCGTCAATATTTATTTATGGAAACAGACGGGCAGTTATGTAGATATAGCCCTTTACAATCTTTCTATCGTCGTTTTGCAGCCGTTAACCTTTATTTTGGCTGGACGGTGGGCGAAGAAGATTGACCGTGTCATTGTCCTCCGAATTGGTGTAATCTTTTTGTCGTTGTTTTATCTTACCGTTTTAATCGCGGGAACAAGGGCGGCAGCCTATTTGCTGCTGTTGGGTAGTCTGCTCGGAATTGGATACGGCTTTTACTGGTTAGCATTTAATGTGTTAACCTTTGAAATTACGGAGCCGGAAACACGGGATTTTTTCAATGGTTTTTTAGGGACGTTATCCTCATTTGGCGGAATGATTGGACCGCTTGCCGCAGGATTGATTATTACGAACTTTGAAAAATTCACAGGATATACAATTGTATTTGGTTTGTCGCTTGGATTGTTTGCTCTTGCTGTTGTTTTGAGTTTCTTTTTAAAACGGCGGCCGGCTGAAGGAAAGTATTACTTTAAAAGAATCATCGAAGAACGAAAACGAAATGAAAATTGGCGACTTATTACGAATGCCCATTTTTTTCAAGGTTTGCGTGAAGGGGTGTTCTTATTTGTCATTTCTGTTTTCGTCTATATTTCAACAGGAAGTGAAATGGCATTAGGCACATTCGGCTTGCTGAATTCCGGGATATCATTTATTGCTTATTTTCTTGCTTGTCGGTATATCAAAAAAAATTTCCGAAAAAAAGCGATTCTTATTGGCGGTCTCTTGCTTTATGCAGCGGTTCTCATTATCGTCTGGGAAGTTACTTATACGAAGTTGTTAATTTATGCTGCTATGATTGCAGTCGCTTATCCGCTTTTGCTCGTTCCTTACATGTCCACTACCTATGATGTAATTGGAGTCGGCTGGAAGGCGGCAGAAATGAGAATTGAATACATTGTCGTCCGGGAAGTATACTTAAATCTTGGCAGGATTGTCTCTATCCTTTCCTTTATAGCCGCTGTTACATGGTTTAATGAAGAAAAAAGTATTCCGATTCTATTATTATTATTAGGTGCCGGTCATACCTTGATCTATTTATTTATCAAAAGAGTGCGTATACCTGCTGCCCCTTAAAAAGCGATGAGTTTTACTCATCGTATTTTTTTGC
>NZ_BCUZ01000074.1 GCF_001591485.1 Neobacillus fumarioli NBRC 102428
TATCTCCCTTTAACAGACTCTAATATAAAAAGAACCATATTTAATAAGGGAATATCTTTTTAATGAAGAATAGATGCTTAGCAGAAGTTATTTCTAGGCATCCTGAACGCTCATCACAAGCAGGATTTATAAATAAAACAGGAAAATTATGATAAACTATAATCGTCAAATTACATAGAGGAGCTTATGAACATGCAAAATACTAATCAATATCTAGGGCTGATCGGAACCTATACCAAGGGAGAAAGTAAAGGAATTTACTCTTTTACTTTAAATACAGGGGAAAGAAAAATTGAAAATGTTCAGGTTGCAGCTGAACTTGGTAATCCTACATATTTAACCATTACAAACGATAACCGCTGCGTTTACTCCGTAGTAAAAGATGGAGATAACGGCGGAGTTGCTGCTTTTTCCTTGAATCCAGCTACTGGAGAGTTATCGGAGATTAATCGTGAACTGTCTCCCGGAGCATCTCCATGCCATGTGAGTGTTGATCGTGAATCCCGCTATGTATTCATTGCTAATTATCATAAAGGGACGGTAGAATCACATGTGATTAACCGGGAGGATGGGTCTATCCAGCCAGCGGTATCGGTTATTCAACATGAAGGAAACGGCCCCGACCCAAGACAGGAAAAACCGCATACCCACTATGCAGCCGTTACTCCAAATGAGAAGTTTTTGGCCGTCGTTGAATTGGGAAGTGATGCGGTCATTACTTACGAAGTGGCTGAAGACGGGGCATTAACAGAAGTAAGCCGGCTTTCTACTCATCCCGGCAGCGGTCCGAGGCATCTTGTGTTCCATCCGAATCACAAATTTGCTTATGTGATGACGGAATTCAGTTCTGAAGTCATCTTTTTAACCTTTGATGGAGAAACCGGCCGCTTCACCGCCAAGCAATACATTTCTACCATTCCGGCAGATTTTACGGAAAATAATCAAGGCAGTGCGATTCATATTTCCTCTGACGGCCGCTTTATCTATGCCGGCAACCGTGGACATAACAGTATTGCCATTTTCAGTGTCAATCAGGAAACCGGTGAACTGAAGTTTGTTGACCGCATTTCAACCGAAGGCGATTGGCCGAGAGATTTTTCACTCGACCCTTCTGAAAAATTCATTATTGCGTCCAATCAAGAGTCCGGGAACCTCGTGTTATTTGCGAGAGATAAAAACACCGGAAAATTAACCTTGTTGCAGTCCGATGTTAAAGTACCGTATCCGGTTTGTGTAAAGTTTTTGCATGTGAAATAATGTAGAGACAGCGCAATTTTAAATGAGCAACAACAAAGAGAAACTTTAGGTAGAAAAAATAATTTTCAGTTATCTTTAAAAATTAAATTGACACCCTAGCTTTTTTGTAGTAAATTTTATAAAAAATCTAAATATTAATTTCTTATCAAGAGAGGTTGAGGGACTGGCCCGATGACACCTCAGCAACCTTCAATGTTTAGGCATTGAAAAGGTGCTAAGTCCTGCAAATTTTTTTGCGAGATAAGAAGAATGACAATTGGTTCTACATACAAAAGTCTTCTTCTTAAAGAAGGCTTTTTTTATTACATGAGGATCTTTACTACCGTTCAGCGTTAATGCTTGACAGTAATAAAATATTTCAAAACAGGGAGTGTGGACAATGTATAAAATCGATACAAAATTGGCGCAAATTGGGAATCGCAGCGAAACCGCAACAGGGACGGTCAATCCGCCCGTTTATTTCTCCACCGCTTATCGTCATGCAGGAATTGGCCAATCTACCGGGTTTGATTACACAAGAACCGGGAATCCGACTCGCCAAATTTTAGAAGAGACAATCGCTGACTTAGAAGGCGGTGACCAGGGATTTGCCTGCAGTTCTGGAATGGCAGCGATTTTCACAGTACTCTCTCTATTCCAATCCGGTGATGAGTGGTTAGTAAGCGATGATTTATATGGCGGAACCTACCGGTTATTAGAAAAGGGCTATAAAAAATGGGGGTTAAATGTTCAATATGTCAATACCTGTTGTCCGGATGAGGTAGAAAGTAAGATTACCCCCAAAACAAAGGCCATCTTTCTTGAAACCCCGACAAATCCTCTGATGGAACAATCCGATATTGCTGCGATTGCCAAAATTGCCAAGCGGCACGGGATTTTGTTAATTGTTGATAACACCTTTTATACACCGCTCTTGCAGCAGCCAATTCAGCTTGGAGCCGATATTGTCATCCATAGTGCGACCAAATACTTGGGTGGCCACAATGATGTCCTTGCCGGCCTAATCGTCGCCAAAGGAAAAGAACTGTGTGAGGAGCTGTTCCTTTATCATAATGGCGCGGGAGGCGTGCTCAGCCCGTTCGATTCCTGGCTGTTGATGAGGGGAATGAAAACATTGGCTCTCCGGATGGAGCGTCATGAAAAAAATGCCAAAAAAGTTGTCGAATTTCTTTCAAAGCATGAAGCAGTTACAGATGTCCTTTACCCTGGTCGGGGCGGAATGGTTTCCTTCCGTATTAAAGATGAAACATGGGTCAATCCATTTTTACAAAACTTAAAGCTGATTTCCTTTGCGGAAAGCTTAGGCGGTACAGAAAGCTTTATTACGTATCCGGCAACACAGACACATGCCGATATTCCGGAAGAAATCCGCACGGCAAAAGGGGTTGATAACCGCTTATTGCGTTTTTCAGTCGGTATTGAGGATAAGGATGATTTAATCGCAGACCTTGAGCAGGCCTTCACCAATATTGCGGAAGGGGTGAAGGTATCATGACGATTGATGAATATTCCTTCGAAACAAGGCTGCTTCATAATCAGCATAAATGGGATCCGGCAACAGGTGCTGTCAGTGTCCCAATCCAGCACGCGTCTACCTTTCATCAATTTGATGTAGACACCTTTGGAAAATATGATTATGCGCGCAGTTCAAACCCAACGCGGGAAGCCCTTGAAGAGATCATTGCCGAATTGGAAGGCGGCGTGAAAGGCTTTGCTTTTTCTTCCGGTATGGCGGCGATCTCCACTGCCTTTTTGCTATTATCAGCCGGAGACCACGTTGTCATCACGGAGGATGTTTATGGTGGAACGTATCGGATGGTGACCGAAGTGCTTTCCCGTCTTGGTATTGAATACACCTTTGTGGATATGACCGAACTTAATGAGGTGAAGCAAGCCATTCAGCCGAACACAAAGCTGTTATATGTCGAAACTCCTTCCAACCCGACATTGAAGGTGACCGATATCCGGGCCATCACCCAGCTGGCCAAAGAACACAATGCGCTGACATTTGTTGATAATACCTTTCTGTCACCTGCACTGCAAAAGCCACTTGAGCTTGGCGCCGATGTTGTCCTACACAGTGCAACCAAATTTTTATCCGGCCATAGCGATGTTGTAGCTGGGCTTGCGGTCGTGAAAGATGAAGCTTTGGCCAAACGGCTTTACTTTTTGCAAAATTCTTTTGGCGCGATCCTCGGTGTTCAGGATGCCTGGCTCGTTTTAAGAGGATTGAAAACTCTTCACGTCCGGCTGGAACAGTCACAGAAATCAGCGCTCAAATTGGCGCAATTTTTAGAATCCCACCCTTTGGTGAAAAACGTATATTATCCGGGCCTTGAAACCCACCCGCAATATGCGCTGCAGCAAAGCCAAGCAAATGGGCCGGGAGCTGTTTTATCATTTGAACTTTCGGACGCAGCGGCACTGAAAACCTTTCATGCTCATGTAAAAATCCCGGTATTTGCGGTCAGTCTTGGGGGAGTTGAAACCATTTTATCGTATCCAGCCAAAATGTCCCATGCTGCAATGCCAAGGGAAGAAAGAGAAAAACGTGGAATCACGGATGGTCTCGTCCGCTTATCGGTCGGTCTTGAAAATCCAGACGATTTAATCAAAGATTTCAACCAAGCTTTTGAAAAGGTGCGCAACAACGAATTAGTGCTCCAGCGAGGAGAATGATGATGAGCTTTTTAAATCAATTGAAAAATAAAATTTTGATTGGCGATGGCGCCATGGGAACATTGCTTTATTCTTTCGGGGTTGATTCCTGTTCCGAGGAATTGAACCTTTCCCAGCCGGAACAAATTCAAAATATTCACCGTGCCTATATTGATGCCGGTGCCGATATCATCCAAACAAACACATATGCAGCCAATTATCTTAAGCTATTGCGATATGGTTTGGAGGATTCAGTCAAAGACATCAACAGTGCTGCCGTCCGTAATGCCAAGCTGGCAGCGCAGGATAAAGTCTATGTTCTGGGAACAATGGGCGGCAATCGCGGCATCAAACCGAATTCGATCACGATTGAAGAAATCAAACGGAGCTTCCGTGAACAATTGTATTGTTTGTTATTAGAAGGGGTAGATGGACTTTTGCTTGAAACCTTTTATGATCGTGAGGAGCTGGAAACAATCCTCACGATTGCCCGGAAAGAAACGAAGCTGCCGATCATTGCTCAGGTTTCCATGCAAGAACCAGGTATTTTGCAGGACCATACACCAATAAATGATGCCTTAAAGCGTCTAGAAGAACTTGGCGCTGATGTGGTCGGGCTAAATTGTCGGCTCGGACCGCATCATATGCTGCGCGCACTCGAACAGATTGAACTGCCAAAGCACGCCTACCTTTCTGCTTATCCGAATGCCAGTCTCCCTGCTTATACGGATGGAAAGTTTCATTATGACGGTGATGCGGATTACTTCCGACATTCAGCAAAAGCCTTTCGAAATGAAGGGGTCCGTCTGTTAGGCGGCTGCTGCGGAACAACACCGGCGCATATCCGGGCCTTTGCTTCGGAATTAAAAAATAGCACCCCTATTGTCGAAAAAATTGTAAAATTAAAACCAAAGGTGAATCGCGTCGAAGTTCAGGCAGCTAAAAGAGAATTAGTGCCGCTTCAAGAAATTGTTCAGCAAAGGCCCTCAATTATTGTTGAATTAGATCCACCAAGAAAGCTGGATACGACAAAATTCTTCGAAGGCGCAAGAGCATTAAAAGCAGCGGGCATTGATGCCATCACCTTGGCCGATAATTCGCTGGCAACCGTGAGAATATCCAATGAATCATTAGGATATTTGGTAAAAACGGAACTTGGGATGCGTCCGCTGATTCATATTTCCTGCCGCGACCGCAATATAATCGGGCTTCAATCGCATTTAATGGGGCTTCATACCCTTGGCATGAACGATGTGCTGGCGATAACCGGCGATCCGGCACGAGTCGGAGATTTCCCCGGAGCTTCATCCGTCTATGATGTATCTTCATTTGAATTAATTCAAATGATTAAACAATTAAATGAAGGGTTATCTTTTTCGGGAAAAGATTTGGGGCAGAAAACCGCCTTCAGCATCGCTGCCGCCTTTAACCCGAATGTCCGCTCACTTGACAAAGCAGTAAAGCGTCTCGAGAAAAAAATAGAATACGGTGCGGATTATTTTATCTCCCAGCCTGTTTTTTCCGAAGAAAAATTGCTGCAAATCTATGAACATACCAAAACATTAAAAGCACCCATTTATATCGGTTTAATGCCGCTTATCAGCAGCAAAAATGCC
Organism: Neobacillus fumarioli NBRC 102428; assembly: GCF_001591485.1. GTDB lineage: Bacteria > Bacillota > Bacilli > Bacillales > Cytobacillaceae > Neobacillus > Neobacillus fumarioli. Next base: position 5,532 of record NZ_BCUZ01000074.1, read on the forward strand.
GAATTCCTTCATAATGAAGTGCCGGGAATCAAAATTGCCGATTCAATTCGTGAGCGGATGGCGAAGTTAAATCATGATCCACTACAGGCGGCCCGCGAAGGAATTGAAATCACGAAATCGCTAATTGATGCAGCACTTACCTTATTCAATGGGATTTATTTAATTACACCGTTTTTACGTTATGAACTGACGTCTGAGCTGGCTCATTATGCCCGTCAGCGTGCACATGAGGTTAGGGGGAACAGCTATGCCGAAACAACCATTTAATGAACAGCTAAAAAGACGAATATTGATCATGGACGGCGCCATGGGAACGATGCTGCAGCAAGCAGACCTCACTGCAACAGACTTTGGCGGTGAGCAGTACGAAGGCTGCAATGAAAACTTAAATTTGACCGCCCCTTCTGTTATTGCCGGTATTCACCGGAAGTATTTAGAGGCAGGGGCTGACATTATTGAAACAAATACCTTTGGAGCTACTAGTATCGTTCTAGATGAATATAAACTTGGCTATAAAGCCTATGAAATTAATAAAATTGCAGCTATGATTGCTGTGAAAGAAGCGGCTAAAGCTTCAACGGATGAATGGCCGCGCTATGTGGCCGGCTCAATGGGACCGACGACGAAAACATTGAGCGTCACCGGAGGTACAACGTTCGATGCCCTCTCCGCTGCTTACGAAGAACAGGCGATCGGCTTAATAGACGGCGGTGTTGACCTCCTTCTTTTAGAAACGAGCCAAGATATGCTGAATGTAAAAGCGGGATTTATCGGGATTCAGCGGGCATTTGCGAAAACTGGAAAAAAACTGCCCCTGATGATTTCCGGGACAATTGAACCGATGGGGACGACACTCGCCGGACAATCAATCGAGTCGTTTTACATCTCTATTGAACATATGAACCCTGTGGCTGTCGGGTTAAACTGTGCCACAGGTCCGGAATTCATGCAGGACCATATCCGCTCACTGTCCGGGCTTGCCGCAACTGCGGTCAGCTGCTATCCGAACGCCGGACTGCCCGATGAGGAAGGCCATTACCATGAAACACCGGATATGCTAGCGAAGAAACTGGCTGATTTTGCTAAGCATGGCTGGCTCAATATTGTCGGCGGGTGCTGTGGAACAACACCAGACCATATACGTGCCATTCGCGAAGCATTGAAAGATTGCAAACCACGTGAATTCAAGCCTTCTGGCCTTCATATGGTATCGGGAATTGAACCGTTTATTTATGATGATCCGACATTACGGCCGATCATGGTTGGTGAGCGGACGAATGTGATTGGCTCGCGGAAATTTAAACGGCTGATTGCCGAAGGAAAATTTGAGGAGGCAGCAGAAATTGCCAGGGCCCAAGTAAAAGGCGGCGCTCATGTCATTGATATTTGCCTTGCCGATCCCGATCGCGACGAGCTCGTTGACATGGAAAATTTCATCAAAGAAGTGGTGAAAAAAGTCAAAGTTCCGCTTGTGATCGATTCTACCGATGAGAAAGTCATTGAAATAGCCCTTAAATATTCGCAAGGAAAAGGCATTATTAACTCGATTAATCTGGAAGATGGCGAGGATCGCTTTCAAGCAGTAGTTCCGTTCATTCACACTTTTGGTGCCGCAGTCGTTGTCGGAACAATTGATGAAAAAGGAATGGGTGTCACCGCAGAACGGAAACTTGCGATTGCCAAACGATCCTATGAGTTGTTAGTGAATAAATATGATGTAAAACCGCAGGATATTATTTTTGATCCACTTGTTTTTCCAGTCGGCACCGGTGATGAACAATATATCGGCTCAGCCAAAGCCACCATTGACGGGATCCGATTAATCAAAGAACATCTGCCAGGCGTCCAAACCATTCTTGGCATTAGTAACGTATCTTTCGGGCTCCCTCCGGTCGGCCGGGAAATTCTTAATTCCGTCTTTTTATACCATTGTACTCAGGCGGGACTTGATTATGCCATCGTCAATACTGAGAAGTTGGAGCGGTTTGCTTCGATTTCCCCGGAAGAAGTTCGATTGGCAGAAGATCTTTTATTTAACACTACAGATGAAACGTTAGCGGTGTTTACTGATTTTTACCGTGATAAAAAGAAAGAAGCAAAAACAACAGTTGTCAATCTGAGCCTAGAAGAGCGACTTGCCTATTATATCGTCGAAGGAACAAAAGAAGGCTTGATACCGGACTTGGAGCTGGCACTTCAAAAATATCCGACGCCGCTTGATATTATTAACGGGCCGTTAATGGACGGGATGAGCGAGGTCGGGAGGCTATTTAACGATAACCAGCTGATTGTGGCGGAAGTTCTGCAGAGTGCCGAAGTGATGAAAGCGGCTGTTTCCTATTTAGAGCCTTTCATGGAAAAGGGCGATGTTTCAGCATCAAAAGGAAAAGTTATATTAGCAACCGTGAAAGGTGATGTACATGATATCGGGAAAAACCTTGTGGACATTATCCTCAGCAATAATGGCTATGACGTACATGATCTTGGCATCAAAGTTACGCCGGCAGACTTAATTCGTGCGATCCGCGAAGAAAAACCTGATATAGTCGGCCTTTCCGGGCTTCTTGTTAAATCGGCGCAGCAAATGGTATTAACAGCGCAGGATATGAAGGCAGCTGGAATCTCATTGCCGATATTGGTCGGTGGTGCTGCCCTCACCCGCAAATTTACGGATACTAAAATCTCCAAAGAATATGACGGACTTGTCCTTTATGCGAAAGATGCAATGACAGGATTGGCCCTTGCCAACCAGTTACAGTCACAAGAAGAACGGGATAAACTGTTTGCCGAGAAACAAGAAAAACTGGCCGCTGCCGACATTCCAAGAGATCTGCCGAGCCGTTCAAATGTTGCAGTTGCGGTACGGCCAAGAGCGGCTGTTTCTACCGAAGTTCCGGTATTTGTACCAAAAGATACGAAACGACATGTGTTAAAATCTTATTCTCTTTCCCATATCAAGCCCTATATCAATATGCAAATGCTATTGGGACATCATCTTGGTGTAAAAGGGAAAATTTCCAAACTGCTCGCCGAAAAAGATGAAAAAGCATTAAAAATTAAGGAAATCGTTGATCAATTGATTGCGGATGCCAGCTTGAATCATTGGATTGCTCCCGCGGCTGTGTATCAATTTTTCCCAGCTCAGTCTGACGGGAATAAAGTTCATATCTATGATCCTCTTGGCTCGGGCCGAATCATTGAAACATTTGATTTTCCGCGCCAGGATTCAGCGCCCTATTTATGTTTGGCTGATTACTTAAAGCCGGTTGACAGCGGTGAGATGGATTATGTCGGTTTCTTTACGGTAACAGCAGGAAGAGGAATCCGTGAAAAAGCCGACCAGTTCAAGAGTGAAGGACGTTTCCTAGAAAGCCATGCCCTTCAGGCACTGGCGCTCGAGAGCGCTGAAGGTTTCGCCGAATTAATTCACCGGCAAATGCGTGACCGCTGGGGCTTCCCTGATCCAATTGATTTCACCATGCAGGACCGTTTTGCCGCCCATTACCAAGGACAGCGCTACTCCTTCGGTTATCCGGCATGTCCGGATCTGGAAGATCAGAAAAAGCTGTTTGGACTAATTCAGCCGGAAGAAATCGGTGTTCAACTGACAGACGGCTGTATGATGGAACCGGAGGCATCCGTTTCAGCGATTTGTTTTGCTCACCCTGAGGCTAGGTATTTTAATGTATTAAGATAAGGGATCCCGCGGAAACATCTAGTTTTCCGCGGGATTATTTGTTACTCTTTAACCAGGGAGGGGAGATTTTTGAATCTTTTAGAATTCAATCTTAAAAGTAGTGAAGTTCATAAATTTAGGTTTATTACCTCCAGGAAGCAGTTTCAACACTTCAAAGGTCTGGCAATGGTACTCTTAGGGGCCGTACTTTGGGGTGTATCAGGTACTGCTGCCCAAGTGTTATTTCAACATTATGGGATTGATTCTGGATGGCTGGTTACTGTTCGGATGAGCATTGCCGGGCTTCTGATGCTGGCAGGGGTTTCGCTTAATTCCGGCCTAACGTATACCTTTTCTATATGGAAGGATAAAAAAGATGCCCCAAAGCTGATTATCTTTGGAATCATAGGTTTACTCGGCGTACAATATTCTTATTTTGCTTCCATTCATTACGGCAACGCGGCCACAGGAACGATCCTTCAATATATGGGGCCTATCTTTATTACAATCTATGTAGCATTGCGTACGCATCGAATGCCGACCATTTCACAGTGTATTTCCGTATTCCTTGCGATTTTGGGTGCTTTTTTACTTGTAACGAACGGAAATTGGCATAGCTTCTCTGTTTCGGGACTGGCTGTTTTTTGGGGAATTATTTCGGCAATCACTGTTGCCTTTTATTCCTTGTATCCACAAGAGTTGCTGTGCAAATATGGTGCAGCCACGATTTCCGGATGGGGCATGCTGATTGGCAGCATTGGAATGGGGTTGATCCACCCGCCATGGAATTTCGTTGGAGTTCATTCACTACATGCATGGTTATTAATAGGTTTTGTAGTTATATTTGGGACACTGATTGCCTTTTATGTCTATATTGCCAGTCTAAAATATATTTCGGCTGCAGAGGCAAGTGTATTATCATGTGGTGAGCCCTTATCGGCTTCCATTATTGCAGTGACTATTTTACATGTGCAGATGGGCTGGGCTGCTATATTTGGGGGACTGTGTATTCTTGTTACAGTCACCATTATGGCTGGTAAAGGAGCAACTGATCATTAAATATGTCGAAAGTGAGGTCCATTTCGGACAATTTTTTCAGTTTCTTCGGTGGCTCTGTTCGAAGTTGCTATCAATTCGGACAGAGTTTATAGGAAAGTTATTCTTTCCATCACCAAAAAACCCGCCGGCCAAATCGAAATAATCGATTTAGCCAGCGGGTTTCATTAATGCAGAATCTTTCCAAGAAAGCTTTTGGTTCTTTCATGTTTTGGATTATTGAACAACTCTTCCGGTTTTCCTTCTTCGATGATATATCCACCATCCATGAATAACACCCGGTCCCCTACTTCTTTAGCAAAGCCCATTTCGTGGGTGACAACTACCATTGTCATGCCTTCTTTCGCCAAATCTTTCATAACCTTTAATACTTCCCCTACCATTTCAGGGTCTAGTGCGGATGTTGGTTCATCAAAGAGCATGACATCAGGCTTCATTGCCAAGGCACGTGCAATAGCCACACGCTGCTGCTGGCCGCCGGATAACTCATCAGGATAGCTGTTTGCTTTATGGGCTAGTCCCACTTTTTCAAGCAATTGCATTGCAAATTTTTCGCTTTCTTCCTTTGACATTTTTAACACTTTCCGAGGTCCAATTGTGATGTTTTCAAGGACGGTTAAATGATGGAATAAATTAAATCGTTGAAAAACCATTCCAACTTTTTGACATACTTGATGGATATTTGTTTTTGGATGTGTGATTTCCTTTCCGATGATGGTAATTTTCCCGCCGGTTGGTATTTCCAAACCATTTAAGCAGCGAAGGAATGTGCTTTTTCCACTGCCGGAAGGACCGATGACAACTACCACTTCCTGAGGCTGGATTTCAATATTCACATCTTTTAAAACTTCTACTGTACCAAAAGATTTTTTCAAATGCTCAACGCTTATCAATTTGCAGCCTCCTCTCCAGGTAACCGGCAAAACGTGTAAGTGTGAAAATAATGACTAGATACAGAAGTGCCACTTCCCCGTAAATTTGGAATCCGGCAAAGTTTTCGGAAACAATGATTTGTCCTGTGTACAGAAGTTCAACGATTGCAATCGGAGCAAGCAAAGACGTATCTTTAATCGTTTGGGCAAATTGGTTTACCAAAGGCGGAATCATTCGTTTAAATGCCTGCGGCAAAATAATATGAACCATTGCCTGAAAGCGAGTCATCCCAATACTATGTGCTGCTTCACTCTGTCCACGGTCGACACTAAGAATACCAGCCCGAATGATCTCGGTAATATAAGCACCTTCATTTAGCGCCAAGCCAATAGCGGCAGCTATATATGGATAAACCCTTGGACCAAACCAATCATTTAATGGAATTACGGTAGGTAAACCTAGAGCAATAAAAATCAATTGTACAAGTAGCGGAGTTCCGCGGAACACCTCAACATATAACCAGCTAATTGCCTGTAATATTCGAAAGCGGGAAAGCCTGAATAATGCAGCAATAAGACCAATAATACATCCGAGAATAATAGCGATCAATGAAAATTCAACCGTTGTCCCTAACGCACGAAATAATTGAGGGAAAGCATGTGCCATAATTTCTAAAGAATTCAAAGGATGACCCCCTTACCGTTACCAATAATCGACAAATCGAAAGGCGCAGCGAAGATAGCTACGCCTTATGCCAAATTACATGTATTTTTATTACTCGTTTAAAGCTACCTTATCTGGGGCAAGTTCCTCATTAACAAGTCCGCTCTTATCTCCGCCAAAGTATTTATCAAATAATTTCTCATATTCCCCATCTGCTTTAATAGCTTTTAAACCGTCATTGATTTTCTTCAATAGATCCGGATTATTTTTCACGACAGCAATTCCGTAATACTCGCCAGTAGGGATGGCTTGGATGACATGTACATCCTTGTGGCTGCTGGCATATCCTGAGTTTACCGGGCTATCGAATACGACTGCATCTGCGCCGCCGCTTTCAAGTGCACTATACGCATCATTGATATTATCGTATTGCTTAATGTTTTGAGCCGGAATCCCTTTCGATTTCAACAGGTCAACAGATGATGTTCCTTTTTTAGTAGCAACAAGTTTTGTTTTTAAATCATCTAAACTTTTGGCGGAAGAGGATGTTTTGGTAAGAACTGAAATCCCAGACTTGTAATAAGCATTTGAGAAATCAACCGCGGCTAACCGGGTTTTCTTAATCGTCATACCGGCTACTGCTACATCGACCGATTTAGCCTGAAGGGCCGGAATAAGACCGGTAAACTGCATAGTAGAAATTTCAACTTTCATATTTTCTTTCTTGGCAATGGCGTTAATCATGTCGATGTCAAATCCTTGAACCTTTCCATCCTTTTCAGATTCAAATGGAGGAAAAGTCGTATCAGCGGCTACTTTCAGTGTTTGCTGAGATGGTTTGTCAGAGGCATTTGATGATGTAGTTTTGCTAGTGCTGCCGCATCCGGCTAACAATCCGGCGGCAAGTACCCCTGCAAGTACAAAAGATCCATACATTTTTTTCTTGTTCAAATTAACTCCCCCGTTCATTTAATATATTAAAATATTAAGATGTTTTTAGTTTATTATTATTATTCAGTGTTTGTCAACTTGAAATAATTTCAACC
>NZ_BCUZ01000075.1 GCF_001591485.1 Neobacillus fumarioli NBRC 102428
GGGGCTAGGGCGCTTGCGCTGGACAATTTTCGAAATCGATTTTTCTAAATTTTTATATCATTTAAAAAAACCTGCTGTTCATTTTGGAACACCAGGTTTTTATGATTCTTATTTAACTTGAGGCGGGATACCGCACTCGCTTTTGCAGGTATTTTTTAGTTCGCAGGCGGCGCATTTGCCTTTTTTCGATTTATTAATAAATTTCACCAAAGCCCAGGATGCATAGCCAAAAACCGCTGCACCAATGACGATGCTGGCGATCATATAATCATCTCCTTCTGATGTTCAAACAAATCCGAACAGCTTGCCACCCTGATAAATAACAAAAGATAAACAATAAGCTATCGCAAGTGCATATACTACAGCAAACACTGTCCATTTCTTCGATCCTGTTTCCTTATAGATCGTTGCTGTGGTGGCAAGACACGGGATATACAATAAAATAAACACCATGAAACTGTACGCGGCAAGCGGTGTATAATAATGGGAAAGCAACCCCTGCAAACCGGCATCATTCTTTGCAAAATAAATGATGTTCATCGACGAGATGATCGATTCTTTTGCAAGAAAACCGGTAATCAGCGAAGCAGCGGCCTGCCAAGTGCCAAAGCCGAGCGGTGCCAAAAGCGGTGCAAGTATACTGCCTACACCTGCCAAAAAGCTATGATTCATATTGACATTTAATCCGGCGGGACCGGCATACGATAAAAGCCAAATAAACACGGACCCTCCAAAAATGAAGGTTCCTGCTTTTCTAACAAACCCTTTGCCTTTATCCCAAGTGCTTCGCCAAAGCGATTGAAACTGGGGCAAACGGTATGGCGGCAGCTCAATTACGAAAAGGGAAGTTTCCGATTTTAACAAAGTAGAAGAAAAGACTTTGGCCAAAATTAACGCAACCACAACCCCAAGAACATACATACTCAGGACAATGATGGCTTTATGTGTGGCAAAAAAAGCACCGACAAACAAGGCATATACCGGCAGGCGTGCTGAACACGACATTAACGGCGTTAGTAAAATCGTTAACAACCGCTCTCGTGGCGTTTCAATCGTTCTTGCCGCCATAATGCCTGGAACATTGCAGCCAAAGCCAATGATCATTGGAATAAATGCTTTGCCATTCAGTCCTACTGATTCCATAATTCGGTCCATGACCAATGCCACACGTGCCATATATCCAGAATCTTCTAACAAGGAAATAAAGAAAAATAAAATGAAGATTTGCGGTACAAATACAAGCACACCGCCAACACCAGCAACTAAGCCATTAATAATCAACGCGTGAATAAATGCTGATGCATGGACCACAGTTAGAGCTGCTTCAAGCCATGAAGTTAGCGGTCCGGAAAAGAAGGCATCCAACGCATCGGAAACACGCGTCCCCAGCCAGTCGAATGTCAGCTCAAACATTAAGTACATGAACAGTAAAAAGATCGGCACCCCTAAATATTTATTGGTGACAATCCGATCGATTTTTTCCGTCAACGGAACTACTTCGCCGTTTTTGCTCACGACCTCAGCCAACATTTTGTCGATCGTTTCTTTTCTTTTTAAATAAATAAAGTTTGCTAATGTCTTAACATTATAACGTTGTTGAACGCTTACTTCCAAGTTTGTCAGAATGGCTGTCAATTTTTCGGAAGAGGCCATTTGGTGCAAATACTTTTTGACATATTCATTTCCTTCGAAATATTGAATAGCCAGAAAGCGTCGGGAATGGCCGGTTTCTCCCTTAATTTCATTGGACAAGGCCAAAATCGCTTCTTCTACTTCTTCCCCATAGTAAACAAGGTTCTTCCTTGCCGGCTGCATGGATTTTGTGCCGATTATATCAACCAGCTTATCACAGCCTTTTCCGCTCCTGGCCACAACTGGAGCCACAGGTACACCAAGAATTTCCGACAATTTTGCTGCATCAATCTGAATGCCCCGTTTATTGGCCACATCAATCATATTGAGTCCGATCAGGACAGGTTTGTCAAATTCTAGCAATTGTAATGTCAAGTGTAAATTACGTTCTAATTGAGAAGCATCTAATATATTAAGCAAGCGGTCAAACGAATCATGTAAAAAGAAAGAAGTGACAACCCCCTCATCTTTCGAAAGCGGATTCAATGTATAAACGCCCGGTAAATCAATCAATTTGCCAATATTATTCTTAAAAACGCCAACTTTCTTTTCAACCGTAACACCGCTCCAGTTGCCCACATATTCATAGGAACCAGTCAGATTATTAAACAATGATGTTTTCCCCGTATTCGGGTTCCCTATTAAAGCAATTTCCATTATAGTTTCTCCACCTCAATTTGCACTGCTTCTTTGCGGCGAAGAGCGATACATTGACCACATGATTCAATCATGACAGGGCCGCCGAACGGCATGATGCATTTTACACATACTTCTGAGCCTTCCGTAATTCCCAAATCAAGCAGCCGTCTTTGTACAAGGTGATTCACATGAGAAATATCAATAATTTTCCCTTTATCTCCCGCTTTTAATGAACAAAACATGTACGATCACCCTATCCATCTATCTAAATGAGAATGATTATCTTTCTATATTGTCATTTTAACATGTTTTTTGAAAAAGGAAATAATATTTTTTTGACACATGACCAAAAAAATTTAAAATACTTGGAAATTAGGATTAAACTCTGAAAATATTTTCTCGATTTTCTCAAAGGACTTTTGCATAATATATCGAATTAAAAGTTGTATCCAGTAATTTAGGAGGACAACTTATTTATGGGAGAACAAATGGACTTAATTGCTTATTTTGAGAAAAATAGAGCAGATATTATCCAGGAATGGGAGAATAAAAGTATTATTTCCGAACGTGATCCTTTTAAGGAGAAAACAAGTGAAAATGCGGAAGCACTATTAGATATCTTGAAAAACATACATAAAATAACTGAATCCGAACTTTTAGACTTGATAAAGAAACTTGCCACTGAAGTATCGGAAGAAAGAGTCAATGCCAATATTAACATTGGTGATTTTGTTTATAATGTCAATCTTGGCAGAACGGTTTTGTACAGTTATTTAGCTGAGACAGGAATACCATGGGAACAATTGCAAGAATCGATGAATAAAATCAATTTTTGCTTTGATAAATTTTTATATTTTGCTGTCACTCATTATACCGAGGCAAAAAACAAAATTATCGAACAAAAAACGATGGTAATTGACTCGACTCACCAAGATCGATTGACTTTACTTGGACAAATGACGTCAAGCTTTATTCATGAATTTCGCAATCCCCTTACTTCCGTTAAAGGGTTTATCCAATTGCTAAAGGCAGAATATCCTGACATGAAATATTTAGATATTATTTCTAGTGAGCTAGATCAATTAAATTTTCGAATTTCACAGTTTCTACTTTTATCTAAAAAAGAATTAATCGGCAAGGAAAAGAAACATTTCAAACTCAATACGATGATCGATGAAGTGTTAAACTTCCTGTATCCAAGTATACTGGACAGTAAAGTAAGGATCATAAAGGAGTTAAGCGAAGAAATTACGCTTTATGGATATGCTGATGAAATCAGGCAAGTCTTGATTAATATTATCTTCAATGCCATCGATGTTTTATGTCATCATGGGAATGCTAACCCTACGATTGAAATTTATAGCTATTTAGATCAAGATCATCAAGTGATTCTCAATATTTCTAATAATGGGCCGGCGATCCCTGAGGAGCTTAGAGAATCCATATTTGAACCCTTTTTCACAACGAAAAAGCTGGGAACAGGTCTTGGTCTATTCGTATGCAGAGAGATTATAGTAAAGCACAAAGGTAAATTAATTTGTTCTTCAACTCCTGAAAAAACTACATTTTCAATTTATCTGCCCATTACAGGCATTTCAAAGGATATTGACCAACTCGTACAAAAGGTCTAATCCCGTTCAATAATAGCGGGATTATTAGTTTAACAAGAAAAATTCTCTCCATCAAATTGTATTGCATATGATGTAATAAAAAATTTGATCCGGGAGAAAAAACATGTTTACACTAAAAGTTGATCATGAAATTGAGCTTCAATTGTTTCAGAGCCATCATGCCTTAGCGCTTTTTCAGCTTGTGGAAGATAATCGGGAGCACTTAAGTCAGTGGCTGCCATGGGTCAAGACGATGATTACTCCATTTCAATTTGAGTCGATTATTCCGGTATGGCTGAATCAATTTGCCGAAAATTCTGCATTAAATGTAGGCATTCTTTACCGTGGGGAGCTTGTTGGTTCAATCGGTCTTCATCAAATTGATTGGTTTAATCGTACGGCAAGCATTGGCTACTATCTTGCGAAAAAAGCGGAAGGGCATGGTATTATCACAAGGTCTGTGATTGCCATGCTGAATTATGCCTTCTTCGATATAGGCTTGAACCGGATCGAAATCCGCTGTGGTGTCAATAACCAAAAAAGCCGAGCAGTTCCGGAAAGGTTAGGCTTTATCATGGAAGGAACCATCAGGGATGGCGAAAATTTAAATGGACATTTCCATGATATTGTCATTTACAGTATGCTGGCCCGCGATTGGAGATCCGTATCCTACACCCGCTAAACCCTGCTAGACACCTGCTGTCATAAGACAGCATTTTTATTTTAGTCTGTGTTTTAAATCCCTAATAATTTGCTCAATCTGCATTTATTTGAAATAATAATAACTAGACATTTCTAGCAAACAATAAAGTAACTGGTAATGATCTTTTGTCCTAGTATGTTGAAGTGAGGTGGCATGCCCTTACGAATTGTAAGGTGACCGATGATTTGGATAAATGTACTTATAATTGCAATTTTAATTACCTTTACGGCATTTTTTGTTGCTTCAGAATTTGCCATTGTAAGGGTCCGTACAACAAGAATTGAGCAATTACTATTAGAAGGAAATAAAAAAGCACAAAAGGCGAAAAAGATCCTTTCTAATATTGATGGATTCTTATCAGCTACACAAGTAGGGATTACCATTATCTCTTTACTTTTGGGATGGCTGGGAGAACCAACTGTCCGCCGACTGCTGAATCCGATTTTTCAATTCATACCGCTCCCCTATTCGTTGGAGCAAATTATTTCTTTCATTCTTGCTTTTTTGATCATAACGTTTTTTAATGTCGTAATTGGCGAATTAGCCCCGAAAACAATTGCGATTCAAAAAGCCGAGGAAATTATTTTGCGGTTTTCTGGCCCGCTAATTTTATTTTATAAAATCATGTATCCCTTCATTTGGATTCTCAACCGGTCAGCCCGTTTCATAACGGGTGTTATCGGACTAAAACCTGCCTCGGAACAGGATATTGTACTATCGGAAGAAGAATTGCGCATGATCTTGTCACAAAGTTATGAAGGCGGGGAAATTAATCAATCCGAATATAGCTATATGAATAATATCTTTGAGTTTGATGACCGAATTGCCAAGGAAATTATGGTGCCAAGAACTGAGGTCGTCACCCTGTCAAAGGATGCTACACTTGATGAAATCATTGAAGTGGTCAAAGAAGAAAAATATACGCGCTATCCCGTGATTGATGGTGATAAAGACAACATTGTCGGAGTTGTGAATATTAAAGAAGTTCTAACGGATTGTATCCAGCAGAAATGCAAGGAAAAAATCCTTTTAGATTATACAAAGCCTGTCATTCATGTGATTGAAACCATTCCGATTCATGATCTGTTAGTGAAGCTGCAAAAAAGCCGATCCCATATGGCCGTCTTATCTGATGAGTATGGCGGAACCGCAGGCATTGTGACGGTAGAAGATATACTTGAAGAAATCGTCGGAGAAATCCGTGATGAATTTGATATTGATGAGCTGCCGTTGATTCAAAAAATCGGTGATGAGCATTTTATTTTAGATGGAAAAGTTCTGATCACAGAAGTCAATGATCTGCTTGGCACAAGTCTTGAAGAAGAGGATATCGACACAATTGGCGGATGGTTCCTAACACGAAAATTTGATGTCAAAAAAGGCGACCGCCTAGACTTTGACGGATTCTCCTTTGAGATTAAGGAAATCGAAGGCCATCACATACACTATATCGAGGTAAAGAAAAAAGACAAGTCTCCTGAATAAGGAGACTTTTTAACATATTACTCCGCCTATTTATCGATATTTTAATCATATTCAGGTTCATTTTCCTATAAAATATAAATAATTAGTATTTTCAAAACTATTACGTTTGACTGTACGGTTTAAATTCATTATAATTACTTAATAATTTGATTTTCCCGAGGTGGTACGATGGGGCAGTCTATCGAATTGGTGAACTAGCGGAAAAAGCCAGGGTTTCTAAACGTACAATTGATTATTATACATCTATTGGCCTCCTGAAGGCGGAACGGTCGAAGTCCAATTATCGTATTTACACCGATGAGGCGTTACATGATTTAAAGTTCATCGAAGAATGTAAAAGTTTGCACTTTCCATTAGACGAGATTAAAAGAAAACTAGAAATGAGAAAAGCAAAGAATATTCATGCTGCTGATGTTGAAAAACATGTCTGTGCGCTTACACAGCAAATGAAACAACTCTACGTGGAATTATTTGACCTTATCCCGCTTCTTGAGACATTAGATAATGAGCAAAAAGAATTATTAACAAATAATTTAAGTAAGCTCACTACTGCTTTAACGAATTCTTTAATAAAGGTTTCAAGTTAATTTTTCTATAACTTAGGAGGTGACTCCTTTACTCGTCAAAAGCGAGATAAGGGAACTTATTTGGACATATTTAACTTGGTGTTAATTGCCATTTTAATAGCTTTGACGGCTTTTTTTGTAACTTCTGAATTTGCGATTGTGAAGATTAGAAGTTCAAGAATTGATCAGTTAATTGAAGAAGGTAATTCAAAGGCTCTGTCCGTGAAAAAAGTCATATCAAATCTAGATGAATACTTGTCTGCCTGTCAGCTGGGAATTACGATTACCGCGCTTGGTTTGGGATGGATTGGAGAATCAACCATTCATCGACTCATTGAACCATTATTCGTTCGACTTTCGATTCCTGACAGTGCCACACAAGTATTATCGGTCGCAATTGCTTTTGCCGTAATTACTTTTCTACATGTTGTGGTGGGAGAACTTGCTCCGAAATCATTGGCGATTCAAAAAGCGGAATGGATTACCCTGACCGTCTCGCGCCCTTTAATTTTATTTTATAAAATAATGTATCCATTTATTTGGGCGCTTAACGGATCTGCAAGAGTTGTTTCAGGGATTTTCGGATTAAAACCTGTTTCGGAAAACGAAATCGTCCACACGGAGGAAGAGCTGCTAATTATCCTGTCAGAAAGCTATAAAAGCGGCGAAATTAATCAATCAGAGTTTAAGTATGTAAATAAAATATTCGAGTTTGATAATCGGATTGCAAAAGAAATTATGGTGCCAAGGACAGAAATCGTTTCGATGTCCAAGGATGATACACTGAAGACCGCCTTTAAAGTCATCCGGGAAGAAAAGTTTACCAGATATCCCATTATTGATGGAGATAAAGACCATATTATCGGGCTTGTCAATATTAAGGAAATCATGACGGATTTAATCGGGAATGAAACAGCATCAGGAAAAACTTTGGAAAACTATATTCGCCCTATTATTAGGGTCATAGAAACGATTCCGATCCATGATTTATTGGTAAAGATGCAGAAAGAACAAATGCACATGGCGATTTTAATGGATGAATACGGCGGGACTTCCGGTCTTGTGACAGTTGAAGACATTCTTGAAGAAATTGTCGGCGAAATTCGTGATGAATTTGATATGGATGAAATCCCAATGATCCGTAAAATGAAGGATCACCATTATATTATCGATTCCAAAGTGCTCGTAAGCGAAGTCAACGACCTATTGGGAATTGAAATTGATGAAGAAGATGTTGATACGATCGGCGGCTGGATTTTAACCGAAAATTACGAAGCGAAAGAAGGCGACATCATTCATCACGAGTCCTATACCTTTAAAATTCTTGAAATGGATGAACACCATATTAAATATATTGAAGTTAGCAAAAATACCAGCGACGGTGAAGCAGTAGTCCAGCCTATTGCTTTGCCGAAATCAGAAGTGCTGAACTAAAGTGCAGCAATCCATTCCTCCCCTTTTGAGGAGGAATTTTTTTTTGCTTTTTTCTCTCTAAATAATTAAGATAATATAGCAATAGAGGAAACTTTTATCTATATACGAGGAGCAATCAAATGGTAAAGCAAAACAATAAAACGCAATATTTTGCTACGATCTCACTTATCGTGATGGCGGTCGGGTTTATTGCCGCTATTCCTTTCAAAGAAACAATTTGGGGTGCTATTCTGCAAGGAGGTTTCGAGGCTGGCCTTGTCGGAGGCCTAGCTGACTGGTTTGCCGTAACTGCCCTATTCCGCCATCCGCTCGGGCTGCGCATCCCGCATACAGCCCTTTTGCCGAAAAATCGCGAAAAAATGATAACAAAAATCATTTCCATGTTAGAAAATGACCTTTTAACAAAAGAGAGTATACAGAAGAAAATTGATGCCTTTCAGTTAAATGAAAAACTTTTTGTTCTGGTAGAAAAAGAAATTCATTCACCGGCGGTAAAAGTAAATACCACCACACTTATACAGCATTTTTTCAAACAGGCTGATATTCAAAAGCTTGCATCTGTTATCGAGAAAGAAATTAAAGAACACCTGAACAAATTGGACATAAAAAATTTTCTTCCATTACTCATTGACCAAATCACGGCCCGAAAGTATGACGAAAAAACGCTTGATTTTGTTTTGAAAGAAATTGAGGACTGGGCAAAAAAGGACAGCACCAAATACCGATTGGGCGGATTGGCCGTCGAAATGATTGATAATATTAAAGCCGATGGATTCATGCAGTTTGCTTTACGGTCATTCAGCAATCTGGTGAACGAAGAAAAGTTAGGTAATATCATTCAAAACTTGATTGTAAAAGGTGTCGATAGTTTTCAAGACCCTTATAATCCAAATCGGAAAAATTTGCTGGGCCATATTCAGGCAAAACTCGAAAATATTAAACATGATGAAAACATTTATCAAGAACTGCAACATGTTAAATCCCAATTAATTGCAAGATGGGAGCCTGAAGAGAAAATTACAGAGATTTTAGAGGAATTTAGGCAAAAATCCTGCGACTTCATGTCAGAACCTTTCTTTTATGATGAATATATTCTTCCCCTATTCAAGAAAACTTTAGAGGGGATCAAACAAGATTCAGAAAAAGCGCAAATCTTGGAACAATGGCTCAAAACTCACATTATCAATTTTGTAAATAACAACCATTCGCAAATTGGCAAGCTGGTAAAGGAAAATTTAGATAAACTCGATAACGAAACACTTACGGAAATCATTGAAACAAATGTCGGCAAAGACTTGCAGTGGATCCGTGTAAATGGAGCTGTTTGCGGATTTTTGATCGGACTTGTTTTAGTCTGTATAAAATTAATTTTTTAAAAGCACCTTGATGCCAAGGTGCTTTTTTTCAACTGTTCAAGATATCCTACTTATTAATTAAAACTATTTCGATACACATATGGGTCCTTCGGCTGTGTGATGGGTTTGTAGCTGGTTACTTTTAAAACAGGTATATTGGTTTTCATTTGCGGATAATATACTGTATCCATCGTGCCTGTAACCTGGAACCACTCGTCATTCGGAATGTGGATATTTTTCGGGAATTGAAGCATCAATCCGAAGGCTCCCGAATCCGCGACGCAATGAATAATCCCAAATCGCAGTAAAAATAACTGGTTGGCTTGCAATCCGGGACCGTTGTATGAAAATCCCTTCATGGTTAGCGTTTTTCCGACAAAATCCCCCGAGTAGTTATAAATGACTTCCAGCCCGACTAAATAGTTTTCATCTGTTAAGGTAATATGACTTTTCCCAACATATGCTTTAGATTCTTTGCTGACTAAATCATGGAATTCCCCTTGGTTCATGAATTTACTCATATCAGGATTCAGCACTTGATGTGTCCCGTACTGATCATTTCCGTCTTCTAATGAAGGAAATGAAAATCCTTTGGCATCCACTAACTCGGAATCAAGTGTAGCAACTGGCAAAACAACACCTGTAACAGCAGGTATGATCACTAACGTGTAGCCTATGAATTTTTTTAACTTTTTCATTGTAAACTTTTTTTGCTTTGTCTCTACATGATGTTCATGATGGTCATGACAGCAATCACAATCATGCTGATCTTTGTTCTTTCCTTTAAAATATAACCTTATAATTTCAACAATGGTTAAAAAGAATAAGACATAAATCATACTGTATGACAAAAAAGAGTATTTCACATTAATATATTTTGCGATATTTCCTGTGACATGCAGCGTAAAAAATAAGTTTGTCGTCAGTATTAAAATAAGCGCTCTGTACATCTCCCCACATCCTTTACAACAGAAGTGAACCAATGAATACGAAAGATGAAATCAACGAAATTAAAAGAATCACAAATCGGGGTTTAAAATAACCTGTCATCATCACGAGATTCTTGATATCTACCATTGCTCCGAATACTAAAAACGCCACGATCGAACCTTGGGCTTGGGCAAAACTATAGCGGAATGAAGAAGCGACAAACGCATCCCCTTCCGAGCAAATGGATAAAATGAACGCTAAAGCCATCATCACCAATGTCGCTGTTACTTTCGTACCGCCCAGTGTGGTCAAAATCTTGGTCGGAACATAAACCTGCATGCTAGCCGCAATGATCGCCCCTAGAACGAGAAACTTTCCTACACTAAAGAATTCATCAATCGTATGGGTGATGACACTGATCAATTTTTGCTTAATATTCTGGTGTGAATGGTCATGTACATGTTCATCAACTTTGAGTTTCAGAGGGCTTTCCTTCACAATAAATGAAAGAATAAAACCGACTAAAATTGAAACCCCAATGGCCAAACCGGCCCGATACCAAACCATCCTCCAGCTATCACCAAATGCAATAAATGTTGCAAATAACACAATTGGGTTAATAATCGGTCCTGAAAGCATGAAGGAAATGGCCGCATGGGGGGCGACCCCTTTTTTAATTAAACGGGCGGCGATCGGAACAATCCCGCACTCGCAGCCAGGAAATAATGCTCCTATTAAACTAGCTGCAATAACAGATAAAAATCGGTTTTTCGGCATAATTCGAACAATCATATTTTCCGTTACAAAAACTTCTATCAGTGCCGAAACTAAAGCCCCTACAACAATAAACGGGATCGCTTCGATCACAATACTGATAAAAATCGTATTTAATTGCAATATTCGATCCATGGAAGTTCCTCCTGAAATGCAACACTTTAAAAACAACTTCTATCATAACAAAATTAAATAAAATTTGATATGTTTTGATTTTCCTATTGTGGAAGAAACGGCTCTATATATCATACACAAAAGATATGACCAAATTGTTAACTTTGTAAGAAAAGCGCAAGCGCCCTGGTCAGCGGCGTACGGACTGGAGCTCTTCGACTGAGATAAAGGAAACACAGCGAAGCGACTACCTGAAAAACTTCTTGAATAACTTATTTGAAATAGCAGCCTGAAGCTTTGCGACGAGCTGAACAGTAGCTTCCCTGAATACGCTTTGGCGCAGGAGCACGTAGCGAGCTGATGTTGACTTATCGAAGGGAGAAGAGCGGAGTACGCTAGCCGCTAGGGCGCTGGAGCTGGACAATTTTCGAAGTCAAAATTTATACTTTCTAGTCTTTCAAAAAAAGCAGACAGTTTCTGCTGTCTGCTTTTGATTATGGCTCGTATGGATGGAGATTTTTCTTCCTAAGTTTGATCATTTCCTCAACTGGTTTTTGGTAATTATAACGATAGATGGCTGCTTCCCAATCACCATACATTGGATTAGGGAACACAATCAGCTTTTTACCGAAGTCCGCTTTATGCCGATCTACTCCCAAAGCCCTTTCCGAAGCGGATAATTCATCAAATCCGCTAAAATCGCCAAGGTTGTCGCCAAACAATAAAATAATATGGTAGTTTTTTGCAACGTGGGCTCGGCGGCTTTCCTTGCCAGTTTCCCTGTTTGCCAGCAATAATACATGCTTGGCATCTGCATTCGGTGCTCCGATCTTTTGTAAATTTTTAATCGTTACTTCCTTATATGTTTCACGGCGATTAGATATGTAGAAAATTTCGACCCCTTTCTTGTCTGCGTACTTTAAAAACTCCAGTGCACCCGGCAGCGGCTTTGCCTCGGCCCGATTAAACCAATCGCCCCAGTCGATCGGGTCGCCTTTTCCAGTCAGAACTCTCCATGCGTGATAGGGACTGTTATCTAGGACCGTCTCATCAATATCCAGAACAATGGCCGGTTTAAACCCGCGTTTATTGGCATTTTTCCTTAACGCTTCATCCAATCTTATTTTTCCAATATTATAGCCCTGATAATATAAAGCTTTCGCTTCTCCTGCTGTTTGGAACCATAAGACTGACATCGTGTTTTGTTCCTGTAGGCCATTTGCGGGGCTCGGCGTTTTCTCAGCTTTTGCTTGATGGAAATGAAAAGTAAATGTTAGAGCGGTCAGAGCAAGCAATGATGCAATTTTCTTCACCACATCTCCCCCTTGTTTATTACATAAAGATAGTATGTGGAAAAAATGGCATTTTCATTTATAAGGAAATTGAGCTGTTTTATTAATTGGATGAAGGACAGTTTCCTTTGTTCTCGCGGATGATTTGTCTTTCACTAGCACTATGAAGGACAGTTTCAATTTTATCTCGCACCGGATTTGTTCTTCATCGCCTCTGGGAAGGTCAGTTTCCTTTTTGATC
>NZ_BCUZ01000076.1 GCF_001591485.1 Neobacillus fumarioli NBRC 102428
ACGCTTACCATCCATTTGAAAATCCAACTCCACTTTCCAACCTTATGGAAATTCTATGCATGATGCTACTTCCTACAGCATTGGTATATGCATTTGGAGTCATGATTAAAAACAAACGCCAAGGCTGGTCCATTTTCGCGGCAATGGGAATCATGTTTTTGATCTTTCTATCGGTAGTCTTTATGGCTGAATATCAAGGTACACCTGCATTAAATGCTCTTGGTATTCATGGAAATATGGAAGGAAAAGAAGTCCGCTTTGGAATCCCAGGGTCTGCATTGTTTACAGCGGTCACAACAGCTGCGACAACAGGATCGGTTAACAATATGCATGAGTCATTAACGCCAATTGGCGGTCTTGTTCCTCTTGGAGAAATGATGTTAAATAACATATTTGGTGGAAAAGGAGTTGGCTTGTTAAACGGATTACTATATGTTATCTTAACAGTCTTTATTTGCGGCCTGATGGTTGGGCGTACGCTGGAATTTTTGGGAAAGAAAATTGAGGCGAAAGAAATAAAACTGGCCTCCATTGCCTTACTAACACACCCGGTTATCATTCTTGTCCCAACTGCCATTGCCTTGCTGATACCTGGAGCCATTTCATCGATAGCAAACTCGGGATATCATGGCGTATCTGAAGTCTTATATGCTTTTACGTCAGGAGCTGCAAACAACGGTTCAGCGTTTGCAGGGCTTAACGCCAATACTGATTTCTATAACATCATGATTGGTTTAGTCATGTTGGTGGGACGGTATATTTCCATCATTGCTATGTTAGCCATAGCAGGTTCCTTTGCTACGAAGAAAATGGTCGAAGCCACTACAGGAACATTCCGTACCGATACACCACTATTCACTGGGATCCTAGTCGTGATTATATTGGTCATCGGTGCCTTGACGTTCTTCCCTGCTCTTGCTTTAGGTCCAATTGCCGAACATTTAGGAATGTTTCATTAAAGGGGATAGTTGATTATGGAAACACAAACAAAAACGCTGTCAAAAAATCTGGCCTTTCAAGCCATTCTTGATTCCTTTAAAAAATTGAATCCAGTTGTAATGTTTAAAAATCCCGTTATGTTTGTCGTCGAAGTCGGGACATTCATCACCCTGATTCTTTCAATTAAACCTGATATTTTTGGGGTGAGTACAGTTGGTCGTGGATATAATGTAACCGTCTTTTTCATCTTATTATTTACGGTGCTGTTCGCAAACTTTGCTGAAGCCTTGGCGGAAGGAAGAGGCAAGGCACAGGCGGATACCCTCCGAAAAACAAAATCAGAGACAATGGCAAAGGTAAGGCAAAAAGATGGTTCATACAAAGAGCTTCCCTCTACTTCATTACGAAAAGGCGATATTGTCCGTGTTGATACAGGTGAACTTATTCCTTCGGACGGAGAAATCATTGAAGGTTTGGCATCCATTGATGAGTCAGCCATTACAGGTGAATCTGCCCCGGTCATTAAAGAGGCTGGCGGAGACTTTTCATCTGTTACCGGAGGAACAAGGGTTGTTTCGGATTACATTATTGTAAAAATTATGACAGACCCAGGTGAATCCTTCCTGGATAAGATGATTGCTTTAGTTGAAGGTGCTTCAAGGCAAAAAACGCCGAATGAAATTGCTTTAACCACTCTTTTGGCCGTATTAACCCTTATTTTCTTATTTGTGATCATGACACTTGTGCCGATCGCGGATTATTTAAAGGTTCGTTTAGATGTAGCAACCCTTATTGCTCTTCTCGTTTGTCTAATCCCAACGACCATTGGCGGATTGCTTTCGGCTATTGGGATAGCAGGAATGAATCGGGTCACTCAATTTAATGTATTGGCGATGTCTGGTAAAGCAGTAGAAGCTGCCGGGGATATCAATACAATGATCCTCGATAAGACAGGAACGATTACTTTTGGTAATAGGATGGCAAGTGAGTTTATACCAGTAGCGAATGTTTCTGAACAGGAAGTTACTTTGGCCTCTTTAAAAGCATCCGTAAAAGATGAAACTCCTGAAGGACGGTCTGTTGTCGAGTTAGCCCGTAAGCTAGGTGTCAATTGGGGAGAACAGGAATACGAAGGAGCAGAGGTTATTGAATTTACAGCAGAAACCCGGATGTCCGGATTAACCTTAAAAGATGGTACGGAAATTAGAAAAGGTGCGGTAGATGCCATCAAGAACTATATTGCTGCCCAAGGTGGGAGAGTTCCAGCAGATCTTGATAAGAAAGCCGATGAAGTTTCTATGGCAGGGGGAACCCCATTGGCTGTTGCCATTGATAAGACGATATACGGGGTTATCTATCTGAAAGATACCGTGAAACCAGGGCTGAAGGAACGTTTTGCGGAACTGCGCAGCATGGGGATTAAGACAATCATGTGTACGGGTGATAACCCGTTAACGGCTGCAACGATCGCTGCCGAAGCCGGGGTTGATGACTTTATTGCCGAAGCCAAACCAGAAGATAAGATTGCTGCCATTAAACAGGAGCAGTCAGAAGGGAAATTGGTTGCGATGACGGGGGACGGAACTAACGATGCTCCTGCGTTAGCCCAGGCAGATGTGGGATTGGCGATGAACTCTGGTACGATGGCGGCTAAAGAAGCCGCCAACATGATTGATTTGGATTCAGATCCGACCAAATTATTATCCGTCATCGCAATTGGGAAGCAGTTATTAATAACAAGAGGAGCGTTAACCACCTTCTCAATTGCCAATGATATTGCCAAATATTTTGCAATCATTCCGGCGTTGTTTATAACGATGATCCCGCAATTGCAGGCTCTAAATATTATGGGATTAACATCACCTAAGTCTGCAATATTGTCGGCGTTGATATTTAATGCCGTCATTATTCCACTTCTTATCCCGATAGCAATGAAGGGAGCAAAATATCGTGCGATGAGTGCCAATAGGCTTCTTTCCCGTAACCTCTTTATTTATGGTTTGGGAGGAATTGTTGCGCCATTTATTGGAATTAAAATCATTGACTTGATTGTAGCTGCGTTACATCTGGCGTAAATTTAGGAAATGTGGAGGAGATTATGGATGAGGTCATTTCTAGTTGCCTTAAGAGCCTCTCTGTTGTTAATAATACTGTGCGGATTCCTATATCCTTTGGCAACAACAGCGGTTGCGCAGGTTCTTTTTCACAAACAGGCCGAAGGAAGTCTTGTTACTCAAAACGGAAAGGTGGTAGGATCAAAGCTTTTAGCACAAGGGTTTAAAGGCCCGCAGTGGTTTCATCCACGGGCTTCAGCGGCAAAATATGATCCAACTGCTTCATCGGCAACAAATGCCGATGTGGCATCAACTGATTATATCAAAACTGTTAAAAACAACGTTAATCAAGTAAAAAAAGAAGATCCCAATATAGGGAAGGCCATCCCGGCAGATTTAGTCACGACATCAGGTTCCGGTTTTGATCCGGATGTAACACCGGAAGCAGCGAAAGCACAGGTACCAAGAATTGCAAAAGCAACGGGCATTTCTCAAAATCAATTAATAACTTTAATTCATCAACATACAGAAGGGCGCTCACTGGGAGTTTTCGGCGAACCTCGTGTGAATGTTCTTGAGCTAAACTTGGCATTGCAAAAATTAAAATAAACAGAGGGGAGTCTTTCTCCCCTTTTCTACATGGTTGAATGGAAGGAGGTTTATAGATGAGCGAAGAGGAGTTCCGCCGAAAGACACCAGAGGAAATCCTTGAGTCCATACTAAAAATTCGCAAAGGACATCTCAAAATTATTCTAGGTGCGGTTAGTGGTACAGGGAAAACCTATCACATGCTGCAGGAAGGCAACAGTCTAAAAAAAAGGGGAGTTGATGTAGTTATTGGAATTGTCAGTGCCTCAAATCGTCCGAAAACAATGGAGCAAATTGGTGAATTAGAATTGATTCCATCCATAAAATGGGGGGACAAAGGAGAAATAAAGGAAGATCTTGACGTTGAGAAAATCATCGCTCGAAACCCGGAAGTAGTATTAGTTGATTCCTTAGCCCACCGAAATCGTCCGGATTCACCCAGACCCACCCGCTTTGACGATATTCAGTATCTTTTAAATATGAAAATAAGTGTGATCACGACGGTTAATATTTATGAGTTAGAAGATGTGAAGCCCATTGCAGACAAATTAACGGGTGGAAGGGTCAAGGTGAGTTGCAGTGTTCCAGAACATATTCTATCATTCGCCGATGAAGTAAAACTATTGGATGTATCGCCAGAAGTAATCCTCAATAGACTTCGAGAGGGCGATATCCATTTTCAGCACGAGGAGAAACAAGTGCGAAATAAACTTTTTCGTCGGAATAACCTTGCTGTACTTAGGGAACTTGCTCTTCGTTATTTAGCTGAGGAGGTAGATGAAGATCTTGATCAATATAGGGAAAGACATGGGATGAGTGGTCCATCCGGGGCATCTGAAAAAATATTAGTTGCTGTTCAATATCATTGGAATGGTTCCATACTAGTAAGGCGCGGTCAACAAATTGCTAAAAGATTAGGTGCAGATTTACATGTCATTTGCATCCAGAATCCTAATAAAAAACTATCAAAGAATGAGATGACCTTTAAGCGTTCGATCATAAAGCTTGTTGAAAAAGTAGGTGGAGAATTCGAGGAATTACAGTCAAAAGGCGATTTAGCTGATCAAATTGTTCAGTATTCAATAGAAAAGAATATAACACGCATTGTTATGGGACAATCAAAGCGAACCCGTTGGGAAGAGATCATGTATGGATCAATTGTTACGAAAATATTAAGAAAAACGAGAAATATAGATATATTTATGATGGCGGATCGGGCGGAAAGGGATGGAGAACGAGTCATACCCGCAAAACAAAGGAAGAGAGAAGAACACAACCCCTATCGCCGTCTCACCCTTAAAGAACTGGAAGATGAAATTGAAAAAATAAATCGGGGTACGTTGAAAGTGTATATTGGGGCGGCGCCCGGAGTTGGAAAAACCTACACGATGTTACGGGAAGCGAACGAATTAAAGAAAAAAGGAATTGATATCGTCATTGGTCTATTAGAAACACATGGTCGGAAGGAGACAATCGAACAAATTGGTTCCTTGGAAATGATCCCCCGTAAAAAGATACCCTATAAAGGTACGACGTTAGAGGAGATGGATACAGAAGCAATTATTAGACTAAAACCTGAGGTCGTTTTAGTCGATGAGTTAGCCCATACAAATGTCCACGGTAGCAAGTATCGTAAACGGTATGAGGATGTGGAAAGCATTTTAGCATCCGGAATTTCTGTCATTTCTACAATGAATATTCAACATTTAGAAAGTTTAAATGATAGTGTTGAGCAAATTACAGGAGTGAGAGTGCGTGAGACTGTTCCAGATCATATCCTTCAAAAAGCAGATGAGATTGAATTGATTGATATCTCACCAAAGGCTTTGCAGGAGAGAATGAAGGAAGGACGTATTTATTCAGCAGAAAAAATTGACAAGGCCCTAAATAATTTCTTTAAAATAGGTAATCTTATTGCCCTTCGAGAGTTAGCCCTTCGAGAGGTTGCCGATGATGTAGATGAACGTCTAGAAGCATGGGAGAGAAAAGGGACATTAAGGGGTCCATGGAGACATCAGGAAGTTATTTTTGTTTGTATTAATTTGCGTCCTGACAGCGAAAGGCTTGTCAGGAGGGGCTTTCGCATTGCTTACCGTTTAAAAGCAATTTGGTATGTCGCTTATGTAAAAGACCACCCATTAACAGAAGAAGAGCAGGACACCTTAAAGAAAATTCAACAATTGACAGAACGTCTTGGTGGTATGTTTGAAATGTATGAGGTAACAGATAGACGGAATATCTTTAGAAAATTGGTAAGTGAAATGAATGAAAAAAACGCAACGCAAGTGGTTATTGGGCAATCAGCCCGTACCCGCTGGGAGGAAATAATAAAAGGTTCCGTTTCACAACGGTTGTTAAGGGAAGTACGCCATATGGATGTATTGGTGGTAGCGGACCAGCATAAATAATATACTGCTAATATTATTTGATAAAATAAAAGATGTGGTTACCTTTTTAAAGTGATGACCGAAAGGAAATGAGTTCAATTTAAGTGATAAAGGAGGTGGTCAACGATGGATCAGAAACTAAGGAATGTACAGTTAAATGAATACATGCATTCGAATAAAATCCCTGATTCATGGCCAGCTTCTGAAAAGGTGATGGTCTGTGTCAGTGCCAGTCCTTTTTCGAAACAACTTATTCGAACGACATGGCAAATGGCGGCAAGCCTTAAAGTAGAGTGGATAGCTGTTTATGTTGAAACACCTCGCAGGCTTCCAAAGAGTGAAGAAGAACGTTTGGCACTTTTAAGTAATCTTCAATTTGCAGAAGAACTTGGTGCTACTGTAATGACGATCACTGGAAACAATGTGGCTGACGAGATTTTAGAACTGGCTCGCAACCAAAATGTAAAACAAATTGTAATTGGTAAGCCAAGGTATTCTCGTATTTGGGAGTGGATGCACGGCTCTGTTGTGAATCAAGTCATTAGAAATAGTCATGAAATTAGCATACATATGATACAAGGCCAGGTTGAGAGCCGTCGCGACAAAAAGTATATTATTTTTTCAATAGAGAATTTGAAATGGAGCCCATATTTTATTATTACTGCATCTGTAGCTTTGCTTACTATCCTTTTAAAGATATTTGGTTTATCATTTGATTTAGTAAACATTGCGCTGTTTTACTTGTTTCCTGTACTCTTTGGGTCAGTTCGCTTCGGGATTGGACCTTCATTCTATGCTGCCGGGATTGGGGTTCTTGCTTTTGATTTTTTTTTCGTCCCGCCAGTGTATAGTTTTACGGTATCCGATTTACGTTATGTGATTTCTTTCGCTGTGTTTTTGGTCGTTGCAACCCTTACGGCAAGTCTTGCATCCAGATTAAGGCACCAATTGCATGAGGTTAGACAGCGGGAAGCGATTACTTCAACATTGTATGCATTAAGTCGTCAAATGACGGCAGTTACTGATTTGAAAGAAGCACTCAAAAGTATGGTTCGGCAAATTTCTGAAACCGTCGGTGCTCAAGTAGCGATTTATTTGCCATCGGAAACAGGTGAGTTGCGAATAACAGAATTTTCGAGTGGAGATTTGAACTGGGGTCAGCGAGAACCAAGTATGGTCTTAGTAAAGTGGGTATATCGAAACGGAGAGATTGCAGGCAATGGAACACAAACATTACATAACTCACCTGAATTATATTTCCCGCTGAAAACGGGAGATCAAATACATGGTGTGTTGGCGATTCATTTAAAAAATGAAGATTTGGTCGTAACTCCTGACCGAATGCAGTTAATAAAAGCTCTCACAAGTCTATCTGCAATGACAATTGCTCGTATAAAACTTCAAGAAGAAGCGAAGGTTGCCCATTTAACTGCTGAGTCCGAAAGGTTACGAACCGCTCTTCTTGATTCAATCTCTCACGAATTGCGTACTCCTCTTGCTACCATTATTGGTTCAGTGACGGCTTTGATAGATGGAGATGTGGTGTTTAATTCAAAGGATCGCCAAGAACTTCTATCAACTATTCGTGAAGGAGCCATGCGAATGGATCGCCTGATTTCGAATTTATTGGGAATGGTTCGGATTGAGAGTGGAATGTTACGCTTGCGAAAAGCTTGGTGTGACCTTGAAGACATTGTAGGGGTTGCTTTAACTCAGGTCAAAGACTCACTTCAAAATCGTGTTATCCGATTGGAAATCGAAGAGTCTATTCCCCCAATCGAAGTAGATGACGTACTTCTTGAGCAAGTGTTAGTGAATGTTTTAAGCAATGCGATTAAGTATTCACCCGATGAAAGCGAAATTGTGCTTTCCGCTAAGGAAAACAAAAATATGATTGAAATAATTATTGCAGACAAAGGAGTAGGAATTCCCCCACATGAATTAGAACGTGTATTTAGTAAATTTTACCGTGGGGAATCTGCAAAAAATATTCCTGGCACAGGGCTTGGTCTGGCCATCTGTAAAGAGATTATTGAAGCACATGGGGGTACGATTCGAGCAACAGAAAACAGTCCAAATGGAACGATCATCACGGTTTCTATTCCTTTGATTGATCCGCCATTATTGCAGAATGAAAATCTACAAGAAGAAGGTGTTAAACCTCATGACGAGTTCGGGAGCAAAAATACTGGTTATCGATGATGAGCCCCAGATTCAAAAGTTATTACGTGTTACGTTACAGGCACGAGGGTTTGAAATTGTAGAGGCATCATCGGGGGAAGATGGTATTCTTCAAGCTGCAATGGTTCGTCCGGATCTTATTGTATTAGATTTAGGATTACCTGATATTCCGGGAATGGAAGTTCTGCAACGTATTCATGAATGGACTCAAATACCGATTATTGTTCTGACGGCAAAGGACCGGGAAGAAGATAAGATTTCTGCACTAGATAGTGGAGCGGATGATTATGTAACGAAACCCTTCGGAATGGGCGAACTCCTTGCTCGGATTCGGGTTGCATTAAGACATAATGCTAAATCACAAGATGAACCAATCTTGAAATTTGGAAGACTTGTCATCGATTTGGCCGGGCGTACTGTTGAATTAGACGGCGAAAAAATAAAACTGACCCCAACAGAATATGAACTCTTGAAAATTCTTGCTACGAATGCTGGCCGAGTTATGACTCATAAGCAATTGCTTCAGCAGGTTTGGGGCGGTCATCAATATGATTCCAATAGCCATTATTTGCGGGTTTATATCGGACATTTGCGAAAAAAAATTGAAACAGATTCCGCCAGGCCGAACTTTATTATTACAGAACCAGGGATTGGATATCGCTTTATGGCAAATACTTAATTCCGGTTTTAACTTAATAAGTAACAACTCATTTAGATACAATACGACAAACCGTATTAAGAGTAATAATGTTTTTTATAAAAAACAGCAGCACTCTCCAATCTAGATGGAGAGGTGCTGTGGGCTTCCTTCAATATTCCCCTTTAATAACAAAAAACGATCCCCGAATGGTTCCAGCTAGTTTTGACTTCTGCCTGGCAAATTTAAACTTTCCTTCTAATTCTTTTGGTACTTCCATCCCT
The DNA here is from genome assembly GCF_001591485.1 of Neobacillus fumarioli NBRC 102428. Lineage (GTDB taxonomy): Bacteria > Bacillota > Bacilli > Bacillales > Cytobacillaceae > Neobacillus > Neobacillus fumarioli. The sequence continues at coordinate 9,071 of NZ_BCUZ01000076.1, forward strand.
TCAGAAAGCTTAAACCCAACGGCCCGCTTTTTAGGATCATCAACCGTATACATGACGTTGACCACAAGGCCATCCTCATAAAAGACGTAGGCTATTTTGATATTTTCCACTTGAAAACTTGATGTTTCTAAAGGTTTGGCCGCAAACTCAATATCACGTTCTTCTTTCAAAAATCGCTCCACATAATCAAGGGTATCTTGACTCTCGCTAGCTGGTACAACTGTAAATTCATGTTTATATTTGTTCATAAAGTAACGGGCTTCATTCGCTCGTAAACCAGCAAGCGCTTCTGCTACGGGTGATGACTCTAAACCAACCGTAGACATATTTTTAAAATCAACGATATAGGCCATTTCGATCACTCCTCTTTCATAGTTTCTTAGTTCAATACTGCCTCGTAGAGACGCCATCTCTTCGGAGGATTTTTTTGCCCTCCTCACACTAGGGAATTATTATTATTTCTACATTGTCGCATAATATCCTCTAGTTGTACCGACATAATATGTTCCTAAACCAACCAAAAACGCTGCCATTGGAAGTGGCAGCGAACAGTATATTTATTGAAAGTGAATTCAGATTAATTAAAGGACTAAGGGCCTTATTTAGATCCATACCGTAAGTAAATGAGGTTTTGGACGTTAATCCACGAAGTCCTTTTCTCTTGCTTTTTCATTGGGCAAGGCTTCAACAATTAACGTTTTTGTGGAATATGGAGGAATTCGCTGTTTTATAAAAGGAACTGTAGTGTTTGTGGTCATAGGTTTTGGTATAATTATACATGTACTCTTATCACGAGGAGCGATAAAATGCCATTACCTAAAGAAAAAAAGGTTTATACGTATGCTGATTACTTATCTTGGCCTGAGGATGAACGAGTAGAGATTATTGATGGTGTTCCATACTTGCAAGCTGCTCCCTCTCGTATTCACCAAGAAATACTTTCGGAATTACATCGGCAAATTGCAAACTTTTTGGTGGATAAGGAATGTTGTAAAGTATACCCGGCTCCATTTCATGTTGTGCTGGATTTAGAAAAAAACATGTTGAATGAAGGGGAACAGAAAAATGTATTTGAACCGGACCTAACCATTGTTTGTGATTTATCAAAGCTTGATGAGCGCGGATGTAAGGGAAGCCCGGATATGGTCATCGAGATTACTTCTCCTTCAACTGCTAGAAAAGATAAAGTGGAGAAGTTTAACAAATATGAACAAGCAGGAATTAAAGAATATTGGATAGTGGAACCTGTAGAAAAAATTGTCAGTGTCTTTACACTTCAAGAAAATCAAAGATTCGGAAGGCCTGATATGTATACTGAAGAAGACAAAGTGAAAGTCTCTATTTTCGATGATTTAATTATAGATTTATATTTAGCCTTCCGGTAAAATCCTATAGTTTAGAATTAATATTTGTACGATTTCGTCGCCGACACCCTTTATAATTGTTATCTTTTTTCAAAAATGCTTACAGAAAGAAGCAAGGGATGTTCCCCTTGCTTCTTTCTGTAAAGTTTAATAGCTGTCAAATAAGTGAACATTGGTAAGAAGATCGTTTAGGAACAATTGGCCAACTGTCGTTTTTGTTCTTACAATGTCTTTCATTTACTTGTGGGCAGTGCCTTGAACTAATCGCACAATCAAGACAATCAACGCAATGATTAGAAGAAGATGAATTAATCCTCCGGCAATATGAAACGAGAAACCAAGCAACCATAATATAATTAAGATTCCAATAATCCACCATAACATTATATATCCCCTCTTTCTCAAAATTATTGTTCCTTAGTTTCGCTAAAACAAATTCTTTAGTTATTTATTACCCTAGTCAGGTGTAAATTAAACTTGGTTTTTATTCGGTAGTTAAGACGGCTTTATAACGTGCAAAGCTTGTATTTTTTAAATCGTACGCTAGTTATGAACGAGCCTAAATACCTGTTGAAGTAAAAAACCCCCTATTACCATTAATTTCAATAAAGAAAAGGTTTACAGCTTTAGTGTAAAGGAGTAAAATGAAGCTGTTGGTTGGATGTCTGACATCTAACCTTTATATTCGGGTACATGATCTCAATATATATATTCAAAAAGTAGCCAAACCTACACTCAAATATACCTAATTGGCAAAGGAAGAGATGTATGACAAAAAATATAGCGCAATTGATTGACCATACCTTATTAAAAGCAGATGCCTCAAAGGCAGAAGTTATGAAACTCCTTGAAGAAGCAAAACAATTTAAATTTGCCTCCGTTTGTATCAATCCAACGTGGGTAAAAACAGCAGCGGAATTCCTTCGTGATACACCGGATGTAAAGGTTTGTACGGTTATTGGCTTTCCGCTGGGGGCAACAACGCCGGAAGTGAAAGCATTTGAAACCAAAAATGCAATTGCAAATGGCGCATCAGAAGTAGATATGGTAATTAATATTGGTGCATTAAAAGATAAACAATATGATTTAGTTGAAAAGGATATCAAAGCCGTGGTTGATGCAGCGAAGGGGAAAGCATTGACGAAAGTGATTATTGAAACAAGCCTTTTAACAGACGAGGAAAAAGTAAAGGCCTGCGAATTAGCTGTAAAAGCTGGTGCTGACTTTGTTAAAACTTCTACTGGTTTTTCAACTGGCGGCGCGACGGTTGAAGATGTCGCCCTAATGAGAAAAACAGTCGGGCCGGAAATTGGCGTAAAAGCCTCTGGAGGCGTCAGAAACCTTGAAGATGCAGAAGCCATGATCAAAGCTGGAGCCACTCGAATTGGGGCTAGTTCAGGTGTAAAGATCGTAAATGGAGAGACATCAACGTCAACTTACTAGAGAAACAAAGGCTGGCCTCATGTCCAGCCTGGATACTCAAACACTATGGAAGGATGACGAAACAATGGACATACAAACCTTACTTGATCAAGCAATTGAGGCCAGGAAAAAAGCCTATACGCCCTATTCCAATTTTCAAGTAGGCGCAGCGGTTTTGACAAAAGATCATCATGTTTTTCAAGGATGCAATATTGAAAACGCCTCTTATGGATTGGCCAATTGCGCTGAAAGAACAGCTATTTTTAAAGCGGTTTCTGAAGGAAAAAAAGAAATTGACACAATCGTTGTGGTTGCTGATACAAAGAGGCCTGTTTCTCCTTGTGGTGCCTGCCGCCAGGTAATGGCCGAATTCTGTGATCAAGACACGAAAATTATTTTAGCTAATGTAAATCGTGAAATGGTGGAAACTACTATTGATGAATTGTTGCCTGGGTTTTTCTCTTCTAAGGATTTAACAAAATAATTTTTTGTCCGTGGTGGAAGCGGATTCAACTAAAACTTCTGGAGGACTGACAATGAAGTACATCATTGCAATTATTGGACTGCTTGTTGTTTTTGGATTGGCCTATTTGGCAAGCAATGATCGGAAAAACATTAAGATAAAACCGATTATTCTAATGGTGATCATTCAAGTGGTATTATCAGCATTATTATTAAATACTACATTAGGTTTGGAATTAATTAAAGGATTTGCCGC
>NZ_BCUZ01000077.1 GCF_001591485.1 Neobacillus fumarioli NBRC 102428
TGTATACTAGCATCAATGTTTATTTCTCTCGGAACCTATGCCCTAATATATGGATGGAAATTTGCAGTTGCGCTTGTTTATCTGTTGTTCGTTCATGAAATGGGTCATGCTTATGCTGCTAAAAGGATTAAACTACCTGTAAGCCCAGCAGTGTTTATTCCCTTCATGGGTGCATTTATCGGCTTAAAGGAAATGCCCAAAAGTGCAAAAGATGAGGGGTTCTTAGCTTACATGGGTCCTTTATTTGGCCTTTTATCATTTTTACCTGCTATCCCTTTGTATCTATTTACACATGAGCCGTTTTGGGCACTATATTGGGTGCGGTGATCAATTTATTTAATTTAATCCCTATTACTCCACTAGATGGCGGAAGAATTGCTGCTGGTATTAGCACAAAACTATGGGGATTAGGCATCATACTGTTACTAACCTATTCTGTTATGCATATTAGTTTCATGGGGTTCTTAATCGTTATCATCGGTTCAATGGAATGGTACAAATTATATAAAAAGAAAAAAAGTTTAAATAGTGACAAACGCGAAGTTCAGCAACTTGTACTATTAGTTGTTCAATTAAAGCAAGAAGTCCATCATTTAGAATTATTTCAAGAGATTTTAAGAAAGGCTCAAAGAAAAATTTTGAATAAGGAGATAACGGAGATATTAAATAAACTTCATTCAGAAATCGAAAAAATAAAAAAGGATATTTACCTTCAGCAATTAACAGGTACTCTTGCCTTTAGTGAACAAGTTTGTAATGACTATCAACAAGTTGTTGATGGCATTCTCAACCAATTGGAAGAAAAGGTTTTAAAGTTTAAAAAAGAAGTACAGACGACGGAAACATATTATAAAACGGATAAGAAAACGAAAGTGCGATTATTTACAATTTATATTAGCTTGGTTATTGGTCTGTCCCTTAGTTATTATTATGGAAATGAAATTCTTATCAATCATCCAGAAATACAAAAAGTGCTGAATAAATGAAAACAACATTAATCCATACACTTAAATCCTTCGATAAATGAAATAGGCCATTAAGTCAATAAGAACCTAATGGCTTTTTCCTTTTATGTTTAAACACCTACATTTCCAATCTGTCTTCCAGTAAATTGGCTATTATACAAATCAGCATAGAATCCGCCCTTTGCAAGCAGTTCTTCATGAGTTCCTTTTTCAATGACGGTACCGTGATTCATGACCAAAATCAAATCGGCATCCCGAATGGTTGACAGACGGTGAGCAATAATGAAGCTTGTGCGTCCTTTCATTAAATGGTTCATTGCTTTTTGAATCTGAACCTCTGTTCGTGTATCCACACTGCTGGTTGCTTCATCAAGAATCAGAATAGCCGGATCAGTGAGAATTGCCCTGGCAATGGTTAATAACTGCTTCTGTCCTTGTGAAATATTGGAGGCTTCCTCATTTAAAATCGTGTCATAACCTTCCGGCAAAGTGCGGATAAAATGATCAGCATTTGCCGCTTTGGCTGCTGCAATAATTTCTTCTTCAGTAGCTCCTTCTCTTCCATATGCAATATTATCACGGATCGTGCTGTTGAACAACCATGTATCTTGCAATACCATACCAAATAAACTTCTAAGGTGTTCCCGCTTCATATCCCTCGTATCGACACCATCAATAGAAATCGTGCCGTCGTTTACTTCATAGAAACGCATTAATAGATTAATAAGCGTCGTTTTACCAGCACCCGTCGGCCCGACAATCGCAACCCGCTGGCCTGGTTTGACGTCAATATTCATATCCTCGATTAATGGTTCATTTTCTGCATAACCAAAGGAAACATGAGAAAATTTCACTTCTCCTTTAGGCGAATCCAGTCTTATAGCAGCTGCCTCCGGAATCTCTTCTGTTTCATCCAAAATCTCAAATACCCGTTCTGCGCTCGCAATGGTAGACTGAATAATATTGGCAATATTCGCCGTTTGGGTAATGGGCTGCGAAAATTGTCTCGCGTATTGAATAAAGGCTTGAATATCACCGATTTCAATCGCTTTTTTTGTGACCAATAATCCTCCTGCAACCGATACTAGTACATAGCCGATATTATTGATAAATGACATTATCGGCATTATCATCCCGGAAACAAATTGCGCTTTCCAGCCTGATTGGTAAAGCTGTTCATTGATTTGTTCAAATTTGGCAATCGATTTCTTCTCATGCCCAAACACTTTAATCACCTTGTGTCCGGTATACATTTCCTCTACATGGCCATTTAGCCGGCCAAGAGCGGCCTGCTGTCCTTTAAAAAAGCTTTGCGATTTTTTGGCAATACTGGCCGTAGCGATAAAGCTAAGTGGAAGTGTGACTACTACAATCAAGGTCATTAACGGGCTGATGGAAAGCATCATGACAATAACACCAATTAACGTAACAATCGACGTAATGAGCTGTGTTAAGCTTTGCTGTAAGGTAGTGCTGATATTATCAATATCATTTACCGCTCGGCTTAAGATTTCCCCATGTGTCCGGGCATCGAAATATTTTAATGGCAGCCGGTTCAATTTATCGACAACCTGTTTCCGTAATTGGTAGACAGTCTTTTGCGCCACTCCTGCCATGATATACTGCTGGATAAACGAAAAAGCAGCACTTAACACATACAATCCGATTAATAATAGGATGATTTGACCAATATACACAAAATCAACTTTGGCACCGGGAATACCCTTTACCTTCATCATCAATCCTTCAAACAATTTGGTTGTCGCCTTCCCCATTATTTTTGGACTCACAATTGAAAACACCGTACTGATGATAGCGGTAATGAAAACGGAAATCAGCTGTACTTTATACGGGAGCAGGTAGCCGACTAATCGTTTTAAGGTCCCTTTAAAGTTCTTTGCTTTTTGGACGGGCATGCCCATGCCCATCGGACCAAACCCTCCACCGTGGCGCCTCGGACCAGGCATGTGTCCAGTGTTGTGATGTTGAGATTCTTTACTCATGCAATCTCCTCCTCGGACAGCTGCGACATGACAATTTCGCGGTAAACAGAACATGTTTCCATCAGTTCTTTATGTTTGCCAATCCCTGCGATTTTACCTTCGTCCAACACAATAATCTGATCGGCATCCATGATCGTGCTAACCCGCTGGGCGACGATTAACACAGCGGCTTCTGCCGTCTCTTCCTTTAAAGCAGCACGGAGCTTGGCATCTGTTTTAAAATCGAGTGCAGAAAAACTATCATCAAAAATATAGATTAAAGGGTTTCTGACAAGCGCACGGGCGATGGAAAGCCTTTGTTTTTGTCCACCAGATACATTCGTTCCTCCTTGGGCGATCATAGTAGCAAACCCATCCGGCATATTGGAAATAAACTCAGAAGCTTGGGCAATATCGGCGGCATGCTTTACTTCATCATCGGTTGCCTCTTCTTTGCCATACCTGATGTTTTCAGCAATCGTTCCGGTGAAAAGAACCGTTTGTTGCGGTACAAAACCAATTTTCTTTCTGAGTTCTTCTTGTGACATTTCCCTTACATCAACACCATCAATTAGCACCTTGCCACTGTCAACATCATAAAAGCGCGGAATCAAATTAATTAATGTTGATTTACCGGAGCCAGTACCGCCAATAATGGCTGTCACCTCACCCGGATTCATTTTAAATGAAATATTGGAGATCGCCGGCATCTCGGCACCTGGATACCGAAAAGCAACATCTTGAAATTCAACTTGACCCTTATGAGCGGGAGGTAAAACAGGTTTTGATGGATCTTGGATATCTGCTGAAGTTTCCAAAACTTCCGCAATTCTGGCCGCAGAAACTGATGCCCTTGGGATCATCACAAACATCATCGAAAGCATGAGGAAAGAAAACATTATTTGCATGGCATATTGAATAAACGCCATCATATCACCGACTTGCATATGCCCATTGCTAATCCGGATACTGCCGAACCAAACAACCGCCACTGTTGTGATGTTCATGACAAACATCATAATTGGCCACATGGATGCCATAATTTTATTTACTTTAATCGCTGTCCGCATTAAATCCTCGTTTGCATCATTAAACCGCTCTTTCTCATGATCTGTCCGGTTAAAGGAGCGAATGACTCGAATTCCGGTTAAATTTTCTCGTAAAACCCGGTTCAGTTTATCGAGCTTTACCTGCATTGCTTTAAAAAGGGGAATTGCTTTTCTTTGAATTGTGAAAATCGTAAGAATTAGAACTGGGATCGAAACTGCCAGCACAAGCGTTAGTTTAGCATCTTTGGTTAGAGCCATGATAATGCCTCCGATACACATCAACGGAGCCATAACCATCATCCGAAGCATCATCACTAGCACTTGCTGTACTTGTGTAATATCATTGGTCGTTCTGGTGATGAGCGAGGCGGTTCCCAATTTATCGAATTCATGTAAGGAAAAGTTGCTGACATGAGTGAAAATGCGGCTTCGTAACGATTTACCGAAGCCAGAAGCCACTTTGGCAGAGTAAAAGCTTGAAATGATGGCACAAATCATTTCACCTGCAGCAACCAACAGCATCAAGCCGCCTATTTTCCAAATATAATGAGTGTTACCCGTAACAACTCCTTTATCTACAATATCTGACATTAATGTTGGTAAATAAAGCTCTGCTAAAGACTGCAAGAGAACAAGAATAAGCACTAAATAAATGGTCAGTTGAAACGGCTTAAGGAATTTAGTAATCTTTAACAAGGATGTACCACTCCTTTGCGAGAATATAATTCAGAAAATAAAGAATTGGACTAACTAATTATATTCGCCATGATCTCTAAGGTCAATTCTATGACTTTCGTTTTATGTTCAGTAAAAAGACTCCCTGGATTGTAGAGAGTCTTTAATAACCTTATTCATTTGGCGCTTCCTCTGCTGCTTGTTTCCAAACAGCTATTACATTTCCGTTTTCGTTCTCATCTAGGATAAAGGAGCCGTTTGAATATCTGTCACTGTAACGAATATCTTCTGCCCTTAAGGTTTCAGTTTGACCTTTTTCAGTCTGAAGAGAAATCATATCTTGATCTTTCGCAACAACAAATCCCGCAATCCGATGAGGATTCGCTTTTAATTCTCTTAAGATTACAACTCCCCGTTTTGCCCGAGATGATTTTTCAAATTCAGATAATTTCATGCGCTTCACGGCGCCGCGATGAGTAGCAATGATAATCGATTCCTGACTGTCTGTAGTTAGAATCTGTCCGCTGATGACATAATCATCCTCTTTCAAATTAATACCTTTCACTCCTGCTGCCCGAATGCCGACAATGCTGATTTCTTCTTCGTCAAACCAAAGAGCATAACCCTTATGTGTAATGAGAAATACTTCTTTTGTTCCATCTGTCACATGGACATCCACTACCCGGTCATCCTCTTTTAAATTAATGCCAACTAGCGGTTTAGAGTATCTCTGGGCCTGATACTGCTTTAATTCCGTTTTCTTAACCATACCGTTTTTCGTTATAAAGATAAGAAATAAATCTGCAGCAAAGTCATTCACCGGAACAGCCTCGATAATTTCTTCATCTCTTTCAATTGGAACAAGGTTCGCGATATGCTGACCAATGTCCTTCCAGCGAATATCAGGCAGCTCATGAACGGGACAATATAAATAATTTCCTCTGTTTGTAAACAGCAGCAAGACATCCTTTGTATTCATGTCAAGCTGAGCAAGCAGACGGTCGGATTCCTTCATCGCTAAGTCCTGCCCATTAGAAGCAGCAAAGGAGCGCTGACTTGTCCGCTTTACATAGCCTTGCTTTGTTACCGTAACAATAACATCTTCACTAGGAACCATCACTTCTAAATTGATTTTCAATTCTTCAATTTCCGCTTCGATTTTTGATCGGCGTTCATCGGCAAACCTTTTTTTCATTTCTCTTAATTCTTTTTTTATAACAGAGAACAGCTTTTTCTCACTTGCTAAAATACTGGTCCACTCTTCAATTTTCTTCGCCAATTCCTCCGCTTCATTTCTTAATGCGGTGATATCGGTATTGGTCAGGCGATAAAGCTGTAAGGAAACAATTGCTTCTGCCTGTGGTTCGGTGAAGTCGAATTTGGCGATTAAATTATCTTTTGCGTCACGCTTATCCTTTGATGCCCGGATAGTAGCGATCACCTCATCAAGAATCGATAAAGCTTTCATTAAGCCTTCAACAATATGCTGGCGTTCCTTAGCTTTGTTCAGTTCAAATTCTGTTCGTCTTGTCACGACATCCTTTTGATGTTCAATATAAGCGTCAAGCAGTTCACGTAAGCCCATCTGTTTTGGCCGCTTATGGTGAATGGCCACCATATTAAAATTATAGGCTACCTGAAGGTCGGTGTTCTTATATAAAAAGTATAACACCCCTTCCGCATCGGCGTCTTTTTTCAGCTCGATCACAATCCTAAGCCCTGTACGGTCTGTATCATCACGGATTTCCGAAATTCCTTCTACTTTCCGGTCCAGTCGGTATTCATCCATTTTCTTAACGAGATTTGCCTTATTGACTTCATAAGGAATTTCGGTAATAACGATCTGCTGCCGGCCGCCCCGAATCTCTTCAATTTCCGCCTTTCCGCGAATGATAATTTTTCCTTTACCAGTTTCATAGGCCTTTTTAATCCCGGCTATCCCTTGAATGATCCCTCCAGTTGGAAAATCAGGTCCTTTTATTACAGTCATTAGTTCATCCACTGTAACATTGGGGCGATCCATTTTCATGATAACCCCGTCAATGACTTCACCAAGATGGTGCGGAGGAATTTCCGTAGCATAACCGGCAGAGATCCCTGTAGACCCATTTACCAGCAAGTTTGGAAACATCGCCGGCAAGACGGTTGGTTCCTTTGTCGTATCATCAAAGTTCGGAATAAAGTCAACCGTATGTTTTTCAATATCGCGCAATAATTCGGCGGAAATAGCAGATAGCCTTGCCTCGGTATACCGCATTGCTGCCGGCGGATCTCCATCAACACTTCCGTTATTCCCGTGCATCTCAATAAGAAGATTGCGCAGCTTCCAATCTTGACTCATCCGCACCATTGCTTCGTATACAGAAGAATCACCGTGCGGATGATAATTGCCAATGACATTACCAACTGTTTTCGCTGCTTTCCGAAAACCTTTATCATGGGTATTCCCCTCGACATGCATAGCATATAAGATTCTCCGCTGAACGGGCTTAAGACCGTCCCTGGCATCAGGCAGGGCCCGATCTTGAATGATGTATTTACTGTATCTGCCAAAACGGTCGCCAAGAACATCTTCCAGCGGAAGGTCGCGAAATTTTTCACTTGTACTCATTATCAGCAGCCTCCCCGGAAATTGAAATATTTTCATTCTCTAAAATCGTGTCATCCTCTTCTAATCCAAATGCTACATTATTTTCGATCCATTTGCGGCGCGGTTCGACTTTATCACCCATAAGGGTTGTAACTCGTCGTTCTGCCCTTGCCGCATCATCAATTTTGACGCGGATTAACGTCCGGGTTTCCGGGTCCATCGTTGTTTCCCACAATTGATCCGCATTCATTTCACCAAGACCTTTATAGCGCTGGATGATATAGCCCCTGCCCACTTTTTTAATAGCAGCCTGGAGTTCTTCTTCATTCCAAGCATACTCAATGGTTTCTGTCTTGCCGGTTCGTTTGCTGACTTTATACAAAGGCGGCAGGGCGATAAATACTTTTCCTGCCTCGACAAGCGGCTTCATATACCGGTAGAAGAAGGTAAGCAGCAAAACTTGAATATGCGCGCCGTCTGTATCAGCATCCGTCATGATAATAATCTTGTCATAGTTAATGTCTTCAATGTTAAAGTCAGAACCGACACCGCCGCCAATGGCATGAATAATCGTGTTAATTTCTTCATTTTTAAAAATATCAGCGAGCTTCGCTTTTTCGGTGTTGATGACTTTACCTCGTAACGGCAGAACAGCTTGAAAGCGTCGGTCACGCCCCTGCTTGGCAGAACCCCCTGCTGAATCCCCCTCAACTAGATACAGTTCATTTTTTTGCGGATTCCGGGACTGAGCAGGTGTTAGTTTGCCGGAAAGAACAGTTTCGGGGCGTTTCCGTTTTTTCCCGCTTCGTGCATCTTCTCTTGCCTTTCTCGCTGCTTCGCGTGCTTGAAAAGCTTTAATCGCTTTTTTCACTAGGAGGGAACTGATATCAGGATTTTCTTCTAAAAGGTAGGATAGATGTTCGGAGACAACGGAGTCGACAGCAGATCTTGCTTCACTCGTTCCTAATTTACCCTTTGTTTGCCCTTCAAACTGGAGCAGCTCTTCAGGAATTCTGACAGAAACAATGGCAGACAATCCTTCACGAATATCTGCACCATCCAGATTTTTGTCTTTTTCCTTCAAGAATCCTGCTTTGCGAGCATAATCGTTAAACACTCTTGTCATGGCTGTTTTTGCTCCGGCTTCATGTGTACCGCCATCTTTTGTCCGAACATTGTTGACAAAAGAGAGCACATTTTCGGAATAACCGTCATTAAATTGAAAAGCAAATTCTACTTCAATCCCATTTTGACTGCCTTCAAAGCTAACAACAGAATGAAGGACATCCTTCTCTTCATTTAAATAGGCAACAAAGGCTTCTATTCCATTCTCAAAATGAAACACTTCATGAAGACCATGACGCTCATCAATGATTTCAATCTTTAAACCTTTTAACAAAAAGGCAGATTCCCTTAATCTTTCGCATAATGTTTCAAAATTAAAAGTAGTCGTCGAAAAGATCTTTGGGTCCGGCTTAAAATGGATAGTTGTTCCCGTTTGATTGGTCTTTCCGACTTTCTCTAAGGTTGAAACAGGCTTACCTCCATCCGCAAAACGCTGTTCATAAATAAAACCGTCCCGCTTGATCGTAACAGTTAACCATTCTGATAGGGCATTGACAACAGACGCGCCGACGCCGTGAAGTCCGCCGCTTGTTTTGTATCCGCCTTGTCCAAATTTTCCTCCGGCATGCAGGACCGTTAAAATAATTTCTGGTGTTGGTTTCCCCATTTTGTGCATCCCTGTAGGCATGCCACGCCCTTTGTCTGCGACACTGATGGATTGATCTTTGTGTATTTTTACAATGATATGATCCCCAAAGCCGGCAAGCGCTTCATCGACTGAATTATCCACAATCTCATATACAAGGTGATGGAGCCCCCGAGAATCCGTGCTGCCAATATACATACCTGGACGCTTCCGGACAGCTTCAAGTCCTTCCAACACCTGTATGGCATCTTCATTATAATCAAATGCTTGCTGATTTCTTGCCACTAAAATTCCCCTTTCATTTTCTCCAAAAAACAACCTTCTATTTCACTTTATGCTGAAAGAGAACGAATGTTTGCGATTTTTATTTTACCATACATTCTCAAATCGTCTATCGTTTATTTTAGCGATTTATTTTGATTTGGCAAATATGAACTCAAGACATGTAAAAAATCTTATGGAAGGTTTTGGTGAAAAACAAAAAAAAGCTGCTTTAGGATAGCAGCAGCTATGTAGATCAAATGTTTACTTTGTTAATGCGTGCATGACTTTGATGCAGCGGTCCATAATGACTGTATAACCCTTATCTTTTAATAATTGATAGGCTTCTTCATTCACTAACCCCTGCTGGGCCCAGAAAACATCCGCATCCACTTCAAGAAATTCTTTTGCAACATCTAATAACTGCTCAGAGCGGCGGAATACATTGACAATATCGATATGTCCTTCGATCTCTTTTAAAGAATGGGCAGCCTTGACACCTAATGCCTCATCTATCGTCGGATTAACCGGAATGATTTCATACCCTGCTTCTTGCATGACTTTGGAAACTTGATAGGATGTTCGGTCAGGCTTGTTGCTTAAACCAACTACGGCAATTCTTTTCGCCTTTTTTAAAATAGTACCAATTTCTTCAAGACTTGGATTTTCAATCGCCAAAATGATCCCCTCCAAAATGGTTTATTACCTATATTGTAACTGTTTCAGAAAAGAATACACAAGAAAATGGTTCGGGAAAGTTGCAGCTAGAGTATAGTAATAAACGAAAAAAGGGCCGGATGTACCGGCCAATTATTTCACTGCGATATTTTTGTCATGTGAAACGTTTAATGCGGTCCAGGCTGTTTGATCCCCAAATGCTCTTGACCAGCTTGCAACCCCAGCTAAGTCATATTTTGCTGCCAATTCTGCCCGTTTTTTCAGTGACATGTCATCTTCAATCCAAATTTTATAAATTGCATGTTCATTCTTTGCATCATATTCTGCATAGTTTTGTCCGCTTGACTTATCCAATGTAGGCATTAAGCCCCTTTTCGTAAGCCATTCTTTTGTCATATCCATTGAAAGCGCCTTTGTGGTAATTTTCTTGGTCCCATCCGCATTTGTTTGTTCCTTCCACAATCTCGAGTATAATGGGACACCCAGGATTAACTTATCATGAGGAACTTCTGTTAATAAATGTTTCAGGTTCCTTTCTACCCATGGTAGACTTGCTGCACTTCCTTCACCGGTGGCCGCACTTGTATGCTCATCATAGGCCATGACAATTAGATAATCAGTAACTTGCGAAAGCTTTGTTCGTTCATAAAACGACGACCAGCTATTATGATCTCCGGTAGCAAACGTAATATCCATTGAAAGGAGCAAGCCTGCCTGATGGAAATACGGGGCCGCCTCTCTGATCAGCTGCGTTACAAGCGGACCGTCTTCTTCACTTACGTTTTCAATATCAAAATTAATCCCCTGAAGCTGATAACTTTGACTGAAATGAAGCAATTGCTGGATGATGGATTGACGGGTTTTAAAGTTTTTTAGCGCTTGATACGTCAGTTCCGGGTCAAAAGAATTGGACATAACTCCCCATACTTGGGCCCCTTTTTGGTGTGCCCATTTACTGTATTCAACTGAAGCCCTATTCTTTAATAATCCCTCTTTATTGGAAATGGAAAACCATGTCGGTGCAACGACATTCACGCCAGGCATATTCGGTATTTTGGACACATCGGGATTTTTATTATAAACGGCTTCCCATGTTAAATGAACGGGACCATTTATTTTCGGCAGTTTAAACGGAGTTGTCTTTTGTGCTATATGAATGGTCACATTTCCTTCCGTTTTCACCAAATCTTTTTTGATATAGCCGCTGATTCCATTTGCTTTTCGAACCAGATCATAACCGTTCTTTTCTTCTTCAATGGTAACAGCCTCATTATTTTTTACATCTGTTGTATAAGGACTTCTAACACTTGGGGACACCCTTAATCTCAGCCAGTCCTCTCCTCGATCATTTGCTGCTATTTTACCAGTACCATATGCCTGGCCATCTTTTTGAATCCATATGGCATTCATCTCCGGCAATTTTTTATACTGAATTGGATAAAAGGCTAGAAGCGAATCAAGGGAAACATATACTTCGCCATTCCTGGTCATCACCGGCTGAAATTTCACTTGAATTGGCCTTTGATTGACATAAAAAGTAAGAGCTCCAATCGGCATTTGTACTACTTTATCTTTTGTTGTGATAATAACGGACTTCGATTGTTCATCGAAGGTTATGGCATTGTCAAATTTGTTCTTCAAAAAATTGAAAGGAACAAACACACGATTATCTTCTATTAAAGCATTCCCTTGCTGCGCCCCATGATATAAAATCGGGTTTGCCCCATGAAAATATGTTTGTTTCACATTTGAGGCAAATGGATAGAATAATAGAATGATCGCTACAAGGACGATTAATAATGCGGTGAGCAATCCCCAAATAGCGCGCCTCGGGGATAAATGCTGTTTTTTAATATATTCAATTTTCGCCATTCACTCTTCCTCCCTTTGTCTATCCTAAAATAACTTTTGAAAATTGGAAAGAAATTTATCTTAGGTCTTGTGAAAAGAAATCTTTTAATTGCCCTTGTTAAAAGCAGGATGGTGTTTTTTACATTATTCCATGGTAAAATAAAGACACTTGATCTTTCTATTAAAGGAGAAGTTTTAATGCTTAAAATAGTCATCATCCTGATCCTGGCTTATTTGCTTGGTTCCATCCCTTCCGGTTTAATCGTTGGAAAAGTATTCTATAAAACTGATATACGTAAACATGGCAGTGGAAATCTCGGCGGGACCAATACGTTTCGGACACTTGGAGTAAAAGCGGGATTTGCGGTAACCTTAGCTGATATCTTGAAAGGAACATTAGCAGCTGCACTGCCAACTCTATTTCATCTACATATGAATCCACTGCTTCCTGGTATAGTATCGGCAATCGGACATATGTTTCCGCTTTTTGCCGGATTTCGCGGGGGCAAGGCAGTTGCTACTTCCGCAGGTGTTGTGTTATTCTATGCGCCTATTTTATTTATCACTGTTTTAGTTGCCTTTTTTATCAGTTTATTTATTTCAAAATATGTTTCGTTATCTTCAATGATTGCGGGAATTGTTGCCATTCTGTACGTAATCATATCCGGATTGGTACAAAAATGGGACATTCCGCTTTTAATTGCAATTATTCTCCTCGTTACATTTATTTTTTACCGTCACCGGGCCAATATTAAAAGAATCATGAATAAAACAGAGCCGAAAATTAAGTGGCTTTAATAAGAAAAGCGC
>NZ_BCUZ01000078.1 GCF_001591485.1 Neobacillus fumarioli NBRC 102428
GGAAGAAAATACTTTTCTTTATAGTTCTTTCATTGATTCCTTTATTTTTTAATCAAATTGATGCGGCTGCACATACTACTAGCCGCTTCGAGTTTGAAAAAACGGGGCAAGTTGTGTGGGAAGTAAATACAAAGGAAAAAATAGTTGCCATAACCTTTGATGATGGTCCTCATCCTGTTTTCACTCCGCAAATTCTTGATATATTAGCCAAATATAATGCAAAAGCTACCTTTTTTGTAACTGGTGTGAAAGCTAAACAATTTCCTGCTATTTTAAAAAGGGAGATAAATGAAGGACACGAAATTGCCAATCATACATATCACCATCTTGCTTACAATCATTTGACACAAAGGGAATTGTCAAAGGAAATGGAAGAAACCGATCAAACGATTATGCGAATTACCGGGTTTAAACCATCTCTTTTTCGCCCAGTTGGCGGTTATTATAATAAATGGATTGTAAATACTGCTGTAAAAAATGGAAAGCTAGTTGTCATTTGGACATGGGGACAAGATTCACGCGATTGGTCAAATCCTCCTGTAAGTAAAATTTGTAGGACCATCTTCGAAGGAGTAAAGCCAGGCAATATCCTTTTATTTCATGATTGGCATGGTTTTGAAGATACTAAAAGTTGTAAAACAGTAGATGCATTAGAAAAAATTTTAGACTATTTATACGAGAATGGATATAAGTGTGTTACAGTATCTGAATTGCTCTACCGTTCGTCACAAATAATTCCAGAATCTTTTAACATTTTTCCTTCAAAAAGGACACACAATTCCCAAATAAATTTAATGTTTTAAATGACTATAAGGAAAATTATGGTAGAAACTCAAAAATTGTTTCACACTATACCCCCTCGATATTTTTATACCCTAGTAACGTCTTTCCGAAACTAAAGCCAGGCTGCGGCCTGGCTACTTTACTAGATACGCTAATGGCAAGAATTTGTCTGTATTGGTGAGTTCTTCTTTGAACCCTTTGGAAATTTTGTAGGCTTTTGCATTCGGATGGGCTTTTATGATTTTGAACTGGTCGTTTTGTATTTCCAGCGCGCAATGATTTTCTAGCGCTATGCCGGTCATGTTCGTGCGGCCCAGCATGTTTAGAAAATCCGCCTCGCGGTCTCCTTCATTAAAGTGGGGGCAAAGGACTCCCGGGATGAAGCCTAGCGCTTCCAGCAATATGTATTCGTCTGCTTCTTTTCGAATTTTCATGGAATCGCTGTGCCCATACTGAAACCAGCAAATCGCGCCCGCACTGAGGCCTGACAGAATCACGCCGCGTTGATATGCTTCTTTCAATAGTTTATCGACTCCGTGCTGCCGCCAGATGGTTAACATGCGATCGGTATCACCGCCGCCTACATAGATGATGTCTGCGGAAAGGATTTTTCTTTTGATTGTTTCGGGCGGGTCGGGATCGTGAATGAGGTGCAAGGTATCGGTTTGACTGCCGAGATGTCCGCCGTACACCCGCTGGAACGTTTCAATATAACCTTCCGGCTCACCGCTTGCTGTCGGGATAAACAGTGCTTTTGGCTGCGGTTTAGCGGCTGACTTTACGATGTATTCATCGATGGCCAGTGTTTCCAAGTCTCTGATTTCTCCTCCGCCGATTGCTATGATTGTGGTCATTGATGGGTGTCCTTTCTTTTTTAAGATTTAACAGGGGGAAGCCTCTACAAAGCAGTTTGTGTATAAGGTTTTTTATTCAGAGTATGAAAACATATCTTCGGCTTTAATCTCAAAGGATTCAAATTGACCGGAAGAAATGGTATCTTCACGCCCAAAGGCATTCCATCGTTTATAGGTGCCATTGTCTAAGATGTAAATTTCTACCGTTTCATTCAAAGGGTCAATGATCCAGTACTCATAAACTCCAAATCGTTGGTACGTATTGTATTTTTTAACCCGATCATTTCTTGAGGTGGAAGGTGATAAGACTTCGACAATCAAATTTGGCGCTCCCTTGCATCCATGCTGGTCAAGCTGATTCTTATTACAAACAATAGATATGTCCGGCTCAAAAACATTATCAGCATAATCATAGTCGTCAGCTTCTGAAAGTCGAATCGTAAATGGCGAGGGAAAAACTCTGCAGGTTTGGCCTTTAAAAAAAATATTAAATTCAGTAGTTAAATAAGAGATAATTCCTTGGTGTTTCGTTGTCGGTGTTGAAAGCATTATTGGCACGCCATCGAAAATTTCATATCTGCTATTATCATCCCATGACAATAGATCTTGAAAGGTACATCGCTTATTCTCATTTCTTTGAGTGCCCATGTAACCCCTTCCTCCCTTAAATGCCTTTTAATTTAATAGTAACAAAAAAAGAGCCGGGTAAAAACCCGATTCCATCATTTAATCATCGAGCCGTGAGTAACAGCGGGACCCGCATAATTAAATTCAACAGGATTTCGGTATTTCATAAAATACCTGCAACTAAAGCAAGCGTCTCAACCACTGGTCGATTCGATACGAAGAAAGTCGGTCATCCCAAACTAGGAACATTTTATTCGTTCGAAAAGATTCTATGCCTGTTTCTCCCAACATACATTAGTTTATAACAACTAAGGGGGGAATGATCATGTCATTAGAATCTCAATTCGTTGAAGCCTTGAGCGGTTTATTGTATGCATCAGCGACGGCTGGGATTGCTGTGATTACACCCAAGATCAAGAATTTTATCCTGGCACATACGCAGGAAAAAACAGCAGCAGTGGCCAATAATGCGATTGACGGTTTATCCAAAATTGCCATGTCGGTTGTGGCAGATTTTAATCAGCGGATTGTAGCTGATACGAAAGCAGACAAAGCATGGACACCAGAATTAGCCGAAAAGATCAAAAAAGATGCCATAGCTGCTGTCAAATCTCAAGGAGGCCCTTTCCTCCAGCTAATTGGTAAAACAGAAGAGGATGCCATAGATTTAATTTCTACCTTAATTGAACAAGCGGTTTCGCAAGGGAAAGCTGCCCATTGATGACCTAGGCGTGATATCCAAAAGGGTACACGCCTGCTAGATTTCGATTGGGGAAATCCCGTTGAAAACGCTCTGTTTCTATCGAACTTGGTCGAGTAGGTACTCTTTTGCTTTTTCCTCTTGCTTCAGGCGCCTATACCCTTGATTGAAAATTAAAGTTCAGGGAATTTTTACCGATTCCGTGCTCTTATACCCCTGATTGGTACTTGAAGATCAGGGATTTTTCCGGGCTTCTAGCACCAATATCCTTGATTGGAGCATGAACAACGGCGATTTTTCTCGCTTCACGCACCAATACCCCTGATTGGAAGATGAAGCCTTATTCTTTTCCCCTCTTCGCGCACCAATACCCTTGATTGGTACTTGAAGACCCGGTCTTGTTTTCGATTCGCGTTCCAATACCCCCGATTGGAAACATGATACCTGTATTACTTTCCCAATACGCGTGCTAATTCCCTGATAAAAACCGAAGATCAGGGTTTTCCCCGTTTCATGAGCCTATACCCTCCCAAAATAGTAAAAAGGAAATGCCCATCCTAGAGCACTTCCCTTCCCTCTTAATCCAATCTTCGAATCACAAACTCAAATTCCAGATCCACATCAGCCTTGATGAGGTATTCGTCATGCACCGGTGCACCCCAGCTATCGTCGCCGCCGACGCCCATTTGCCGGCCGGCAACGGTGACAACACTATAATGCACATTGGGCAGCTCGTAGTGATGCCGGGCATTTTCCAGTTCAAACGCAGTATAAGGTGATATCGTACATTCAAGCGGGTTTGTCGCAGCCGCAATCTTGATTCCCTGCCCTTTAGCGTTCATGATGTTCACCCAGCGCACGCCGGTGCGGTTTCCGGATTCCTGCGGATTAACGTAGCCCGCAACATTTTCAGCTACCTGATTCTTGAAAATACCAAGTCTTGCCCCCTTGCAGCGGTCTATATAGTTCTCCTCCGGCCCAAGCGCATACCATTCCAACTGGTCGTAATCGGCCTGCATCTTAAATGACAAAGCAAAGATCGGAAGCTTCGGAAGGCCGGTCGCGCCGCGATAAGCAGATTTAACGCCGACACTGCCATCCGGATAAACGGTATAGCTGGTGTTCACGCTCATCTCTCTGCTTATGGAAAAAATATAACGGAAACTGACTCGGACAAATCCTTTTTCCTCGGTGACTTCCACCCCGATACATTTTCGTGCCAGACTGGCCGCAAACCAAACTCCAGAATGGAAATCCTGTGCAAAGCCCCTGTCATTATCCGTCGTCGCCCGCCAGAATAATGGAGCTGGCGGTTGCGCAATCATTTCTCTGCCAGCAAAATTCAGCGATACCAAGCTTCCCGCCTGCTTCGAGAACATGACGGTGAAATCGCGGCCGTGGACCCCAATATTGACATCCCCGTGGACGACCCTTAAATTGCCGGACACGGTCGGTACGGTCGGTACCTCAGTAGCTTTCACCTGAAACACATACTGCCCAAACGCCACCTCATG
Organism: Neobacillus fumarioli NBRC 102428; assembly: GCF_001591485.1. Taxonomy (GTDB): domain Bacteria; phylum Bacillota; class Bacilli; order Bacillales; family Cytobacillaceae; genus Neobacillus; species Neobacillus fumarioli. The sequence continues at coordinate 4,479 of NZ_BCUZ01000078.1, forward strand.
ACCTGCGTCTGCCCAAAGATTTCCCTCTTTCAGCTTAAGATAAGTATGAATACAATATTCCCCAGGTGCTTGGGTCAGACCGACTGGAAAATGGAACTCAGCCCGCCCCTCACATCCGGCTTCAACCATCACTTGGGTCTGGTTTCCGTCGATTTCCTTGCCCTCATGGAATAGGGCATATTCTAACACATAGTTGGCCGTATCCTCAAACAGACTTTCATTCAAAATCTTCACGCCTTTGGAGTCAGGCACCAGTTTAAAATTTTGGTACAAAAATTTTACTTCCTGTAGTTTTGGCGACCATTTTCGGTCGGCATAGACGAGGCCATTTGTGCAAAAACCATAATCTGTCGGGCGGTCATCGAAGTCGCCGCCATAGGCTAAAAATTCCTTGCCGTAGCGGTCTTTTTTCATGATCGCTTGATCGATATAGTCCCAAATGAAGCCGCCCTGATACATTTCATATTTTTCAAGCTCAGTATATTTGTGCATGCCGCCGAGGGAATTGCCCATTGCATGCATATACTCGCAGCTAATATATGGCTTCTTTGGATTCTCCGTCAGATATTTTTCAATCTCATGGGGCTTTGCGTACATTCGGCTTTCCATATCACTTGTTTCGTCATATTCACGATGATGAAAGACTCCTTCATAATGGACCAAGCGGCTCGGGTCGACTATTTTAAAATACTTGGAAACATTGCGAATCACTTCGCCGGCATATGATTCGTTGCCACAGGACCAGATCAGGATGGATGGGTGATTTTTGTCTCGTTCAAACATCGAGATCGCCCTGTCCATGACGATGTTCTCCCACTCCGGTTGATTGCCGGGGATGTTCCATGAGGGCTCCACAACCCCCATCTTTTGCCACGAACCGTGCGTTTCCAGGTTCATTTCATCGATGACGTAAATCCCATATTCATCACATAAGTCGTACCAATCTGTCTGGTTTGGATAATGTGAGGTCCGCACTGCATTGATGTTGTTTTGCTTTAAGGTTTTTATATCATACAGCATATCTTCTTTCGTAATGGCTCGGCCTCTCCGGCAATTAAATTCATGGCGGTTGACGCCCTTGAATACAATTCTCTTGCCGTTGAGACGCATGATGCCGCCATCAAGTTCGAACTTGCGGAATCCCACCTTTTGCGGGATCACCTCTACTAAACTCCCAGACTCGTCATAAATTTGAATTAATAGTCGGTATAAATACGGGTTTTCCGCGCTCCATAGATGCGGGCGATCCACCTCGATCTGCAGCGGCTCCTGTGCTTGACATGTTTTTTCGCTGATTAATACGCCTTCCGCGTCACAAAGCTCCAATGTGATTGTTTCTGGGATTTTTGTCAGTTTCGTCTCAATGTCAAGGACAGCCTTTGAAAAATCAGCGTTGAGATCGGTCTGAACTCTTAGGTCGTATAGATGGATCTCCGGCACAGTGTAAAGGTAGACATCCCGGAAAATTCCGGAGAACCGCCAAAAATCCTGGTCCTCCAGCCAACTGCCCGTACTACGCTGATACACCTCCACCGCCAGTTTATTTTCTCCTTCTATAAGATAAGGCGTCAGCTCGAATTCCGCCGGTGTGAACGAGTCTTCGCTGTAGCCGACAAACGCTCCGTTCAGCCACACATAAAAGGCCGATTCTACTCCTTGAAACGAGATGTACACTGACTTTTTTTTCATCTGTTCCGGCAGGTTGAAAAATTTCACATAGCTGCCAACTGGATTGTGATCTATTGGAATTTCCGGCGGACGGATGTCATTATGTCCGTCCCATGGGTACATCGTGTTCACATATTGCGGTTTGCCATAGCCCTGAAGTTGAATATGCCCCGGAACGGTGATATCGCCCCAGCCAGCGCATGAGTAATCAAGCCGGTAAAAACATTCCGGGCGGCTGGCGGGGTTTTCTGCATAGTGAAATTTCCAATTCCCATTTAAGGGATGACGAAGCGGCATTGGTCCGGCGTTTACAGCTTCTTCCACCGTTTCATAATAGCGGTGGTCAGAGTGAGCCGGAAGCCGGTTCACTGCAAATGTATGGACATCCGTCAGCCAGCTTAGAGTTGGGGTAATGGTCATTTTTTTGAAAAACTCCTTCCTTCATCGTTAATTAGAGATCTCTACCATTACTTTTTGAGATACAATTTATTTTACTGACCCCAACATGCCTGCCACAAAATGTTTCTGCATGATGAAGAAAATCAAGGCTGCCGGCAGAGTAGCAATCACAATCGCTGTCATGATGACCCCATAATCGGGGGAGTAACTTGACCCTAGATTAGAAATAAGCAGGGGAAGTGTTTGCTTCTCGGGAGACTGCAAAACAACTAGCGGCCATAAATAGCTGTTCCAGCTGGACATAAAGGTAATAATCGCCCCAGCGGCATAGGTTGTTTTCATTGTTGGTACGTAAATTCGAAAGAATACTCCCAGCTCCGATAATCCGTCCATCCTCCCTGCTTCAAGTATGTCTTTTGGAAACATCTTGGTGCTCTGCCGAAAGTAAAAGATAAGAAAAGCTGTCGTGATGGTCGGAAGAATAACAGCTGACAGTGTATCAATTCCCATAAATGGAACAGTTTGTGAAACGGAGGCAAACATCCTGAATAACGGCACCATTAAAGCGGCAAATGGAATCATCATCGATAGAAGCAAAAAGTTAAATACCAAATCCTTCGCCTTACTTTTATAGATTTCAAACCCATAGCCTGCTAGCGAAGCAACTAGCATTGCCAGCACCGTAGTTATGATGGATACCTTAGCTGAATTGAATAAAGCTGTTCCAAGATCAGATGATATTAATAAGTGGTGTAAGTTCTGCATAAAGAAAATTCCCGGCAAAAGAGACCCCTTCGTAACATCCACGGACTTATTGGTGGAGCTTACGATCATCCACAAAAATGGAAAGACTGAGATCATGCAAGCAATCACAAGGACGAGATAAATGAAAAATCGTTTAAGGTTACTCATTTTTATCACCAGCTACTCTAAACTGAATAATCGAGAAGAATATAATCAAGACTACAATGGCATATGATACGGTTGCAGCATAGCCAAAATCAGGCGTATATTTAAATGAAAGGTTATAAATGTACTGTGAAATCGTCATCGTTGCATTGCCTGGTCCGCCTTTTGTAATATTCATTACCTCATCAAATAACTGAAGTGTGCCAATCGTTGATGTAATCGTTGTAAACAAAATGATTGGCTTCAACAGCGGAATCGTTATTTTGAAAAATTGTTGAACTGACGAGGCTCCGTCTATCCTCGCTGCTTCATATATTGATTCATCAATGTTTTGCAAGGCGGATAAGAAGAAAATCATATTATAGCCTGTCCAGCGCCATGTAATGGCAGCGATAATCGCGATTTTTGCCCAAAAAGGATCAGTCAGCCAAGGAATCGGTTGAGAAATGAACGAAAGTTTCATCAACATCCTATTCATAATGCCGTCCTGTGCAAATAAATACTTGAAAATGACCGAGTAAGCAACAAGGGATGTTACACATGGCAAAAAAATAGCTGTCCGAAACAAACCCTTTAGCTTTAATGCCTTATTATTTAGCAATACGGAGAGAAACATCGCGAGAATGATCATAATCGGCACTTGAATCATTAGATAGGTTACGGTGTTCTTCACGGTAGTAAGGAATACAGGATCATGAAACAACCGTAAATAATTAGAAAAACCGATAAAATGCAAATTCACCCCTGTTCCAGATTGTAAAGATAAGAGGAAAGCCTGGATCATCGGATAAAAGTAAAACAAACAAATCATGATGGTGGCAACAGCAATAAAGGACCAGCCAATATATGCATTTTTCAAACGAAGCCTGCGTCCGATCTTGACTGCTTGAGCAGTCTGCACCGCTTTTGCTGGTATCATGTCGATCAACTCCTTACCGTTTTATTCCTAAAAACAAAGCCTCGGAGTATCTCACTTGATACTTGCATGATCAGTATCAATAGGAGCTTATCTTGCCGAGGCGATTGTCTCTTACACATCTTCTTTATTTAATTTGTTCTTCTGCCTGTTTTTGTGCGTCTTTTAATACTTGGTCAAGGTCTTTACCTTTTAAGTAATTTTGGGCGCTTACTGTTAAAATGTCTTCAATCGCATACGTATTTAGGCCGTAATTCACTTGAGGGATTTTGTTCGTCCAGCTTGCAAAATCTGAGATCACTTTCTGACCGCCAAAGAATGGGTCTGCTGCTTTATAGGCATCTGATTGAGCAGCTGGTTTGTAAGTTCCGATCGCACCAATTTCTTTTACAAGGCTTTGATAGAAATCAACATCTGATCCAAACGTTTTCGCTAAGAAATCAACTGCTTTCTCTTTACCTGGAATATTGAGGACATACCAGGAACTTCCGCCCAAGTTAGAAGCGTTAACCGAATTCGGTACCCCAGATAGTTTCGGCAATGGAACCACTGCCCATTTTCCTGATTGAGAAGCTTCCGCCTTAATGGAAGGCGTAATCCAGTTACCGGTTGGAGCACTCGCCACATCCCCGGTATTAAATCCTGCTACAAATTGGCTCCAATCAGAAACCGGTTTGACAATCTTAGCATCCATTAACGCTTTATATGTTTTGAATGCCTCTTTTAATGCGGTATTATTGGCAATATCAGGTGTGGTACCGTCCTTTTTGGTATACCATGAACCGGCTGATTGAATCATCATCCGAATCAGGCCAAGGTCCTTTGGATCTTGGGAAAGCATATCTTTACCAGTTGCCGCTTTTACCTTTTTGCCAATTTCAATATATTGGTTCCAATCAATATGTTGTAAGTCCTTAACGGATAAACCGGCTTTTTGTAAATAATCGGTTCTAACATATAGACCGGCTACCCCTGTATCAAACGGAACGCCGTAGTTTTTTCCATTATAAGTACCGGCTTCTACTTTATATTTCGCAAAGTCATCCGCTTTAAATGAACCCGTAACCTCTTTGAACATGTCGGGATATGCCTTCAGGAAGCTTTGTGCACGGTAATCTTCAATTAATACAATGTTCGGTAAGCCTTTTGTTGTTCCGGAACTTAAGGTTGTGTTTAATTTTTGGACAATATCAGCCTGGGCCATTTCAACTACTTTTACCTTAAGATGAGGATCTTCCTTTTTATAGACCTCTTTAGCTATATTCAATGCTTTAATGTTAAAGTTTGGATCCCATGCCCAAATTGTTATTTCGTTAACATCTTTGGAATCACTTGCTGTCTGCTTGGTTGATCCTCCAGAAGAACAGGCGGCTAGTACCAATACGGATGCGAAAAGCAGTGCTAGCAACTTTTTCATTGATCTCCCCCCATAATCTTGTAAACGATATCACTTACAAATAATATGGTAACACTAGGGGAATCCAATTAGTTAGGAATATATTTTCCTCTTTTTGTACTATTTTTGTCTCTTGAATGCGGTTCCATTTTATGATTTTTGTAAATTTTTTAGATTTTACAACATTTTTTAGGGAGAATAATTCTAACTTTTGTTCCTTCCCCATGCTTGCTGGAAATAGACACCCCATATGGTTTTCCATATAGAATTTGAATCCGCTCATGAACATTCCTGATGCCGATCCCTGAAAAAAGCTGCTGTTTCCGTTGCGTATTTGGAAGCTCTCCATCTTCACTTTCCTGCATTCCATCGCCATTGTCTACTACTTCACAAATTAAGTCGCTTCCATCATGCCAAATAAGGATATGGATATACCCATCTGTTTTGCGATTAAATCCGTGAAAAAAAGAATTTTCCACAAACGGCTGCAAAATCAGCTTGGGAATAAGCTGATCCAGACAATCAGGCTGGACTAAATAGTTTACTTTAATCCGGTCACCGTATCGCTTTTGATTAATAAATACATAGTTTTTTAAATTATCTAACTCCTGTTTGACGGTAATGGTTTCATCCACGTTGCCAATCGTGTTCTGCAAAAGAGAAATCAATGCGCTAATGGTCGCTTCCATCTCTTCTTTTGCATCAAGGAGCGCCATGAATTTAATGGTTGTGAGCGTATTGTACAAGAAGTGTGGATTAATTTGTTGCTGTAAAGCGCTTAATTCGGCATTCCGCTGCTGCTTTTGCGCCTGCATTAAGCGATCCACATAATCATGGAGTTCATCCAGCATGGAATTAAATGCCCGACCAATTTGCCGCGTTTCATATGTTCCTGTTTCCGTAACATATTGGTGGAAATTGTATTTTGGCACATTATCAATCTGCTTTACTAGTCTTGATAAGGAATTGGTCAGCCTTCTAGAAGAGAAGAACACAATCACTAGAGCCATGAGAACAATGGCCAAAACAATGAAGGAAATAGATTTTTTATCGATTAAATCTCCTATTGCTTCCTTCTTGTCCACCATATTCACCATGTACATATTCAAGTATGGAATATAGTCTGCCAGCATAATCTGATCTTTGCCATTAAATTTTTTAATCAAATAGCCGCCGGCCCTATTCTCCACTTCCTGTGCATGAAGGAGAAGATGTTTGTCTTTCTTTCCTATGAAATTTGTTTCATTACTTGATACAATCGTTCCCATTTTATCAACGAAAAACACGTTATTTCCCAAGCTTGTATAACTAGAGTAGAAGGTTCTAAACTGACTTTCGGGAATGACAAAATACATTGATCCGTAGACCTTTCCGGAAAGTCGATCCATGAATGCCCTAGAAGCAACTAAGTAATGTTCATTGTCCTTCCCGAAAGGATCATTGGTCAGATGATCATCATATTGATACATCAGTCTTTTTGGTTCTTTTAACGTATTTTGGATTAGCCTGCTGTTTTTCAACTTTTCATCATTAATCGGCCAATACGCGCTATCGGCCGCGTATACAGCCCCGTTTGATCCAATTAAAACGATTCCTACTTGATTATTATTCAAAAGAGATTTTATATAATCTAATTTTTGTCCGATGTGATAATATACGTTAACATCAGATTCTTTTTGGGTAAGGATAGATTTGACGGTCTCACTTTGAAGAAGGTTATTGGAGGCTGTCACAACTGAATTATCAAAAGACTCCAGGTTGCCTTGGATCTTGTCCATTACCTTCGTATTCATGATGCTGAATTTCTCAATAAAAAACTTCTCTGACATGTTAATCATCGTCCAAGTAATGGCCACGGACACGATCATAATCATAACCACTGAAATAAGAAACATGATCATAAATAACCTACAATTACGTAATCGTTCAGGGATCCAATTCATAGTTCACCCTTCTTTGTGAGTTTACCACCCAATAAATGGAATATAGCCAATACACCTACTGAGTTTTCATAGAACTTTTGACACTACCGTCTTAGGTGTGTTGTCGTTTATATCTGCTAGGAGATATTCCCTTTATCTTCTTAAAAACCTTACAGAAATAACTGGGGTCGGAATAACCCACCATTCCACTGATCTCTGAGATGGATGATTTATTTTCTCTTAGCAATTTCGCCGCTTCTTCAATACGAATCTTGTTCAAATATTCAATAAACCCGACATGCATATGGGATGAAAAGTAACTTGACAGATAAGATGGATTGAAATGAAACTGTTTTGCCACTTCCGTGAGAGTAAGGGGCTCTGCATAATGTTTTTTCAGATAGTCTATTAATTTCTTCATATTAAAGCTTTCTGAATGTCTCTGACGGGTGACAAGGCATTTGCGGGCTTCCTCAATAAAAGAATCCAATAATAAAACAATTTCATGTGCATTTCCCGCTTCCTCTATTGATGTAAAGTAAACATACTTCTTATTTTCCAATTCCTTTACATCATATTCCATATTACTTAATAGAATC
>NZ_BCUZ01000079.1 GCF_001591485.1 Neobacillus fumarioli NBRC 102428
GTCCTTCATAAGCTGGATGAAGGGCAAAAAAGGCTAGACCTTGTGCGAGATTTGTCCTTCATAGGCTGGGTGAAGGACAATATAGGTAGGATCTGGTCGAGTATTGTTCTTCATAACCTGGATGAAGAACAAATTGAGTGTGCCCCCAGCCAAGTTTTGCCCTTCATATTGCTTATAAAAAACAATTTTGATGAAGTGCAGTCCAATTATGTCCTTCATAACTTTAGAAATATATTTCTAAGTATTTTTATGAAGCTTTCTCTAACTGTTCATTTCCGCCACTGGACGAAGGAATGGATTTTTCAAGGGCGAATCCAATCACTCCGCCAACAACAGCCGGAACGATCCATCCAAGGCTGACGGATGCTAGTGGCAAATAGCTGACCAGTGATTCTAACATGCTCCATTTGAGGCCGAACATGGCGAGCCCATCGTGAAGGCTGACGATTCCGGTTAAAGCAAGCGCCCCGGCATATACTTTTTGTGAACCGCCAAAGAAACGATGGAAAAAGGCAAGTGTCACAAGTACAATCGTTAACGGATAAGCCATTACTAAGAATGGAACGGAAATCGCAATGATTTGATTCAAGCCTAAATTAGCAATGAGGAAGCTTGCTAAAGTTACAAGCGTAACGACGAGACGATAGCTTAATTTGGGGGCAATCTTTGAAAAATATTCCCCGCAGGCAATGGTCAGTCCGACACAGGTAGTAAAGCAGGCAAGCGTAAAGATGAATCCAAGCAGTACTTTCCCTCCGAACCCTAAAACGAGCGTTGCTGCAGTGGATAAAAGGGCAGTACCATTATCAAAGGAGCCATAAGGTCCCATTTTGGCACCTAAGAAACCGATCGCAAGATATACCAAAGCGAGAGCAATGCCGGCGACAACCCCTGTTTTAACCGTATATACGGTTAATTGTTTCTTTTCCTTTACTCCTTTTTGCTTTAAAGTATTTAAGATGACAATCCCAAATGCCAACGCTGCAAGGGCATCCATTGTAGAGTAACCGTCGATGAACCCTTTAAATAACGAAGCGGACTGATAGTTTGCTGTTGGAGCCGTTAATGGATGATGTAATGTAACAAATCCGGTAACGCAGAGTACTACGATCGAAAGTAAAAGGGTGGGTGTAATCAAGCGTCCCATGTAATCAACGACTTTCGTTGGGTTCAGGCTTAATAAATAAACTAGCAGGAAAAATGCGGCCGTAAATCCGAGTAATAGAAACGGCGACGAGCGGTTGATAAACGGTTTAAGCCCCATTTCAAATGCAACGTTGGCGTTTCTCGGAATCCCGAAAAATGGTCCGATCGATAAATAAACAATAACAGTGAAAATAAGACCAAACCATGGATGTACTCTGTTGCCTAAAGTATTAGCACCATCCTTTACGAGTGATGTGGCAATTAATACGGAGAGCGGCAGCCCGACCGCTGTTACAATAAATCCGGTAATCGCCGGCCAAAAGTTTGTCCCGGCATTCATCCCTAAAAAGGGTGGGAAAATTAAGTTACCAGCTCCAAAAAACATGGAAAATAACATTAACCCTACAAAAACTGTGTCTTTCATTTTCATTTCTTTTCTTCCCCCTTTTTTACTAAAAAACAAAAAGCCCGTCCCTCTAGATAGGGACGAGCTAGCTCGCGTTACCACCCTACTTCCGCAAAATGAAAAGTAAATTGCGGCTCTCGATCAACGTACCATCATACGTGTCCCATGTTAACGGCAGGCATTCCGGCGAAGACTTACTGAACTTTTCAGCCTTGCATCTCAAAGATGATTTTCACTTGTATCCAGACACCGGCTTTCACCAACCGCCAGCTCTCTTAAGTCCAAGAATAACAAGCTACTCTTCTCGTCATTGATTTTGACTTTTCTAAAAAATTTATATAGCCATTATATTATATTTTGATAGTTTTGCAACCTTAAATTTTTAGGAGAAACTATAGGAAAGCGTTATGATTGCTGATATGACAATAATATTTGAAATTCAAATTTTAAAGCTGTCTTGTTAAATTTCTAAATATCTTTTAAAATTAATACTAATTCGTACTGGTTATTCGATAAAGTAAAGAAATTTTGAATTTGAGAATTGTCCAGCTCCACAAGAAATGCTTCGACAGCATCAGCATCGTACGCCTAAACGCGATAGCTTTTAGGAGGGGCGCCTAGCCCCTTTTTATGTGCTCCTGCGCGCATGCCTACAAGGAGAATTATTCGGAGAAGCAGGCAGGCTGACCAAGGCGCTACGCTTTTCTTAGGAAGATTGGAATGATGAATCATGTTATTTGTAACAGAAATGCCAAAAGAAGCAAAAGACAAGATCCAATATTCCGGACTTGTATTGTTTACTGAAAAGGGGTATAAACATACCTCCGTTTTAGATATTGTCGAGATGGCTAGAATTTCAAAAACAACTTTCTATCAGCATTTTTCGAGCAAAGAAGATTTATTGGCGAACCTTTTTGCTGTTATATTCAAAGAAATTATTGCAGAGGTAAAACGAGAAATTGACAATGAGGAGCGGAATGTTTACAAAGCCTATGTTGGAATCCGCCGCTATATGGAAATTTGTTTCACTGATAGTAAAGTGGCAAACCTACTTCTGGTGGAGTCAGTCGGCGTCTCTCAGGAGATCGAAAGGGTACGGAATGAAGCACACCGCAATTTTGCTCAGCTGATGTTTCAAACTGTTCGGGACCTCTTACCAAACAATGGATCAGAGGCAGAGATGCACATTGTATCTCAGGCGATGATTGGTGCTATTAATGAAGTAATTGTTCTTAACTATGATAAAGAACGGGGACTTCACCAGTTTGAAGACCTGGCACGGATTCTCAATCGAGTCGTCATCGCAGCATTCGTTCAATTAGCTCAGTAACGGATGCCGTTCTTTTAAAAAGCCCATTCGCATGGGCTTTTTTTAATGTAAAATTCCTATAATAGTCATAAATGGTATTTTAACGTTAAAGGAGAAACCGATGAAACTAAGTATATTTTTGCTTATTGCCAGTATGTTGGATGCTGTCTTTACACATTTAGGAATTGCTTCTGGCTTTATTGGGGAAGGCAATCCTGTTTCAAAGTTTTTAATTCAGGAAAACTGGATATATTTCTATACGGTAAAAATTCTTCTTCCTCTAATCTTAATGGGCATATGCTATATATACCCGTTAAAAGGGAAGAGCCGGCTTCTCCTAGTTTCAGCCTGTATCCTTTATTCATCAGTGCTTGTGATCCATTTAGCTTGGATTATTTTATTCGTTTAAGTTCCCGGGAAACTGGACACTTTCCAGTTATTCAGTTAGTATCAATCTGATATGACTTTGGGTAAAGGAGTAAGACATGATTAATACATTAAAGCCTTTTTTACAGGAAATGTGGGAAAAGTCAGGTTTTCAATCAGCAACTGCTATTCAGGAGGCAGCCATACCGGCTATTCTTGAAGGGAAGGATGTAATTGCTGAATCACCTACTGGTACGGGAAAGACGCTAGCATATTTGCTCCCGCTTCTCGATCAAATCGACCCTAATTTACCTGCATTACAGGCAGTTGTGCTGGCATCGTCCCAGGAACTTGTGATGCAAATTTTTCAAGAATACCAAAAATGGTCTGAGCATAGCGGCATCAGGGGGACATCCATAATTGGCGGAGCGAACTTGAAACGGCAGCTTGAAAAGTTAAAGAAACGTCCTCATGTCATCTTCGCCACACCAGGCCGACTGCTTGAATTGATAAAGCAAAAAAAAGTGAAAATGCATGAAGTGAAGCTGCTTGTTTTAGATGAAGGGGATCAGCTCTTGCTGTCTGAACATTTGAATGCGGTAAAGCAAATTGTGAAATCAACGATGCGTACGTGCCAGGTGGTCCTATTTTCCGCCACATTTAAAGAACAGACTGAACAGCTCGCAAAAGAAATGACGAAGGATGCGCAAATAATTCGTATCAGAAAAGATGAAGTGGCTACAAAAGGAACTGTTGAGCATATTTATTTTTTAAGTGAACGCAGAGATAAAATTAAACTGCTCGAAAAAATTGCACGCTTAGAGCAAAGTAAGACACTTGCGTTTATGAATGATATTGGCGAACTACAGGTATTGAAAGAAAAACTAAAATTTAAAGAGCTTTCTGTTGGCATTTTGCATAGCGAAATGCCAAAAATAGATAGGCAGGCAATATTAAAAGCATTTCGCGATGGCAATATAAAAATGCTGATTGCCACAGATGTAGCAGCACGAGGACTTGATATTCATGGAATTACTCATGTTGTTCATATCGATTTACCAAAAGACCTGCAGCAATATATTCACCGCTCTGGCAGAACAGGAAGGATGGGAGCGGATGGTATTGTCATTTCTCTTGTAACAGAGCGGGAAGAGCGGGAATTAAAAAAATATTGCCGGGAACTGAATATCTCGCTGCATAAAAGGGTATTTTACATGGGGAAGATCGTTGATGAAAAACAAAGAATACGAAAATAATCGGAATTCTTCAAAGTAAGGAGAAACGCTCAGAGAGCATTAGGCCTCTGAGCGTTGACTTTACTAACTTATTGCAGCACTCTTGCAGCGCTGGAAAAATGAGATGGGTTGTAATTAGAAATTTTTACAACATCACCTGTTTCAGGGGCTTGAATCCATTTTCCGTTTCCAATGTACATACCTACATGGTAAGCGGGCGTTCCCATAAATACTAAATCTCCAGGCTGAACAGCGCTTGGTGAAATCCTGGTTCCTACATTTTGTTGCTCTGCCGCTGTCCTTGGAAGAACGACTCCAACAGAGTGGAATACATATTGCATTAATCCCGAACAATCGAATCCGCTTGGCGAAGATCCGCCCCAAACGTAAGGAACACCAAGATATTGCTCAGCTGTCGCAATTACCTTATCTGCTAAACCGGATGCATTAGCCGAAGGAACTGAAAATGCAGGTCTGCTTGCTGTAATTTGTTGGGTGGCCTGTTGCTGTGTTTGTTGAGCTTGTTGTTGTGCTTGCTGTGCTTGTTGAGCCTGCTGCTCAGCTAGCTGTTGTGCTCGTTTTTGTGCTTCTAGTGCCTCTTGCTGTGCCTTTTCTTCAGCTTGTTGCTGTGCGAGCATGTCCTTTTGCAGCTGTAGATTATTCTTTGCATTTGCCAATTCTTTTTCGACTTCTTGTTTATTCTCTTGAATTTGTTTTTGTTCTGCAGCTAATTCCGCTTGGCTCTTTTTTAAATTATCCAATTCGTTATGTAATCGGTCTTGGGCATTTTTTAATGCTTGTGCTTTTTCATTTAAACCGTTGAGTAAATCTGTGTCACTTTGGATAAATTCCGAGATAGCAGTAAAGCGTGTTAAAAATTCGGATATATTATTGGATGACAATAATAGTTCTGCGTAGGTGACAACAGGTTGCTGTCCTTCTGATTGAATGCTTTTTAACCGTTCAGCATAAACTTTTTTATGGGCTTCTAACGAGCTTTTCGCTTTTTCAATTTCTGCCTTCGTTGCGTCAATCTTTTTCTGCTGTTCTTTAATATGATCATTTAGTTTTTGGCTTTTAATGATGGACACGCTGATTTGGTTGTCCAACTTCTGAATCTTTGTTTCGAAATCATCGATTTGATTCTGGGTTGCGTCAATTTGCTCTTGTGTTACTTTTGTATCTATTGGGCTTGCGAAAGTTGGGGTAGTTTGCAGCATTGCAGCCAAAATGGCAGCCGAAATTGAATATTTTAATAGTTTCTTTTTCATCACAGAATCTCCCTTTGTTACCTCAGTCTACTAATATATAGTTTATATTCCAACTTAGCTAAAAACAATGGGGGTGTCGTGAATGTAATGAATTTGTAATATTATGTAGAATCGTTAAAAGAAGAGTCGAAAAATAAAATGATATGATGCAAAAAGTTGGGGATATTCAAGAAGAATAAGCTGAAGGGTTTTCACTCATACTATCAATAACTTTCTCAAAAAGGAGTTGACAGGTGTGGGAAGAAAGAAACTTGGAAATGCCAATGCACAGCGTAACAATAATCGTAAAAAAGGAATGAAAAACAGCTCTGATCTTGTCGAGTTTTCAACTGGTCAAGACTTAAAACGAAACCGACCGAATAGTAAATAATGATTTACGCCTCCCAGCCTTTTGCAAGGAGGCGTTTATTTTTAGAGTTTTTCAGTAAACTTATTCTTTTTACTTACACATGGATATATACTTTCATTTAATGCAGACTGCAGGGGCATCTACCAGCCTGAACGGGGTATAACTTTGGACATGAAAGTCCCGCTCCAGATCAATGTAGTCCGAACGGTGCATATTCAGTCGAATTTTTTCTCGGATCTTTTTTTCAAAATAATTAACGAAAGCACACTTTTTTATATACTCTTCTCTTCCTTTAGCAAATCCAGCCCTTTTTTGGTTGGGCCTTCCATAACTTCACCGGAATACGAATAACGTGAACCGTGACATGGGCAGTCCCATGTTTTTTCCGCGGCATTCCATTCGCATTCGCAGCCAAGATGCTTACAGGTGGTATCGACAATGTACAGTTTTCCATCCTTATCTTTATAGGCGCCGGCTCTTTTTCCATTATAAGTGACAACAGCACCTTCACCATTTTGCAAATCTTCTGGATCTTTCGGAACATATTCAAGCTTTCCCTTAATTAAATGTTTGGCCACGTCTGCATTGGTAGTAATAAACTTCTTCAAGTCCGGATCGGCATGGAAACGGGACGGAGAATATAGTTCTTTATAAGGATTATCTCTTCTTAGCACATAATCAGCTAATAAATGGCCGGCGGCGATCCCTGTTGTCATGCCCCATTTCTTAAAACCGGTTGCGACAAAAATATGCTCGTAGTCATGTGTAATCGGACCGATGAACGGAAGCTTGTCCAGTGTTACCAGATCCTGGGCTGACCAGCGGTATGCATAGTCTTTAATGCCAAAGACTTCTTCGGCAAAGTCTTGCAGTGCTTCATAATGCTTGATTGTATTGCTCCCTTGTCCTGTTTTATGATTTTCCCCGCCAATAATCAACAGCTTTTCACCATTTACCGGTGTATAACGGATGGAGCGGACCGGCCCGTCGGCGCTGATATACATGCCGCCCGGATATTCCTTGTCTGTTTTGATCCCGATCGCATAGGACCTTTCTGGATACATTCTTGCAAAATAAAGCCCTGGTATATCATAAAATGGAAAATGTGAAGCAATTATCACATTTTTGGCTGTCACCTGATGACCAGATTTCGTCACGACTACAGGATGAACAGCATCATTTTTGATGGTGTTTGCGGTTGTATTTTCAAAAACAGTGCAGCCTGCCTTTACGGCTTCCTTCAGTAATGCTTTTAAAAATTTCAACGGATGATATTGTGCCTGGTTTCGCATGACGATGGCGGCTTTTGCGTGAATCTTTTGGAATGGGATGATATCTTTTAAAGCACCCTTTATTCCTAACTTTTGATAGGCTTCCCATTCGGTCTGGAGTTTGTCAACATATGGATCTGTTGATGCATATACATAAGCATCTTGATGACTGAAATCACAATCAATGTTTTGTTCTTTTATTGTATTTTCTACAAATTTGATCGCATTCATGTGGGACTCATAATAGAGTTTCGCTTTTTCTTCCCCAAAATGGTTGATGAGTTCATCATAGAGAATGTTATGCTGGGCTGTTAATTTCGCTGTTGTATGTCCGGTTGTTCCATTTAAAACCTTACCTGCTTCCAGAATGGCCACTTTGACTCCTTCTTTTGAAAGCAGATAGGCAGCAGTAATTCCAGTTATTCCGGCACCAACAATAACTACATCTACTGATAAATCTTCATTTAATTTTTCAAATGAGGGAAGTTCAATTTCTCGCCAGTAACTTTTCGGAAATTGAGGTATTTTCTCTGGTGTGTTCATAATAGATCCTCCAGTTTACATATTTATGTTTAATTTTTCCTAAACTGAAAAAATCATGTGAAGGCAACACAAAAAAAGGTATAGAATCGCATTGATTCTATACCTGCGTTTTGTCTAGCGCTTTAATTCCTCTTTAATCTCGCCGTAGATGTTTTTCACTTTGCCTTTTGCTTTTTCAACTTTTCCTTCCGTTTCCATTGATTGATGATCGGTCAGTTTCCCCCATCGCTCTTTGACTTCACCTTTCAACTTATCGATGCTTCCTTTTAGTTTGTGTTCATTCATGGATTTCCACCTCATTTTTTTGATTTAAAACCTCTAAAACTCCATCATTATTGCATTTTCTCATTATAGAATTTCACGGAATATTGAGCGCCTTCACTTACCATGTTGTTATCTTCCTCATCGTGGGGATGTGGGTGCCCACCTTTATGGATCGGCAGCTTCTCGCTTTTCTTAAAAATATTCGGATAAATCTTTTCTTTCCAATCCCTAAGAAAATTTTCTGCCTTTACGCGATTTGGTTTGTTGGAAAGCCAAACTGCAGCGGAAGCACCAATTCCTGCAATCATTAATGATGTCAATCCTATACTTCGTTTCATCATGATCCCTCCTGCAAATTTATTTCCATTGGCATTTATTCAATTTACTTTTTGAATACCCTTTTTTAAAGATATGAAACTTCTTTCATGTATGATTTGAAAGAAAAATGAGGATGATGAGGAAAAAATCATTAATTAAAAGTGGAATTCTATGAAAAGGAAAAAGAATCGTTCTCTTTTTAAACAAAAATGTTTAAGTCCTAGTATAAGGTGGTATTACAAAACCAAGGTTGAAAATATTATCAGCCTGGTCAAAGATACTAGATTTTAAAGAAAGTGGGTGGTGTAATATACGCTGCTGCCATAAGAAAGCATGGAAAGACATGATTTAAAAAAATTAAGAGGAGGAATGAATTTGGCCGAAAATATAAAGGTAAGGCAAGGAATCGCTCTTCAAGAGGGACAAGCTGATAATAATGTACGTGAGTTGAAAACATATTCTAGTATTAATGGACCAGAATTTCAAGCACAGAATCCTCAAAAAGAAGAACAGGAAGCTCCTTTTGAAAGAGAAGAACCCGAACAATCGCGTGATCCGACTGCAGGCTAATCTGGAAGCGAACCGCCAGAAAAGGGTGTAAAATGAAAACATAATCGGTTGATAAAACAGCGGAACTATATAAGTTTTCCGCTGTTTTATCATGATATAAGAATTTATAAGTTTTTACCAAGTGTATTGGCACCCGAATCAAAAAGCGTGCTGCGATTGCCAATCAAGAGTATTAAGAAAATTTTCCCTTTAGTTGATTGTGAAAAATGAAGAAAAAACCGTCTAGCGGTGACTGGATTCTACATAGTCGATTATTGATTTTAGCACCTTTTGTGATATCGAATCGATCGACGGGACACCTAGAATCATTAAGGTGAAGACTGGAGGATCCGTGTCACGCTACACTATAAACCTTTTAAAATTTTTTGGACTATAGTAATTTTCTTTTTTATGATATAAGAATTTATAAAAATCGATTTCTCACTAAAAGTCCAAAAACTAGACTTTTAGTGATGAAGAACATTTGTCTGTCGGGGCTGACCAAGGCGCTTGAGCTTTCTAATGATTTCATAGAAAAAATGCACACGATTGAACGTGTGCATTTTTGTAAGTTATTTTGATAGGAAAGCATTTAACATCCATTTATGCTTTTCTAGAGATGTTCGAATGGCAATAAACATATCAGCGGTCGGCTGGTCATCGGATTTCTCCGCTATATTAATGCCATGCGTTAGTTCATTGCAGATGGTTGCAAAATCTTCAACCAATGTCCTGACCATATCTTCTGCATTTTCATTTCCTGTGGCTTCCTTAATCGTGGCAAGCTTTAAATGCTCTTTCAGAGTTGCCGGCGGGGTAGCTTGGATCGCCAGCATTCGTTCCGCAATCGTGTCCAAATGTAATCCTGCTTCCTTATACAATTCTTCAAATTTAAGATGAAGTGTAAAGAAGTGTTCTCCTTTTACATACCAATGATAATTATGCAGCTTCATATAAAGAACAGAGAAATTGGCCACCTGTCTGTTAAGAGTTTCTGTAACGAGATTTTGTTGATATTTTGTTTCGGTTATTGCCATTAAGAATCCCTCCAATTATGTGATAGTTGTTTATACCCTTCTAAAATCCAAATAAAACAATAAAAAAATAAACAGGCCGAATTTCCTATTCTCAGCTTTCGTAGAAGTCAGATTGATTATTTTTATGATAGACTAAAGTAAAAAACAACGGCCCATTAAAGGACCATTATTGCTGTGGATCTTGGGTCAGATTTTTCTTCTGAAGTTCACTGCCGGTTTTTGCTTGTTCCATTTCTTTGCCAAGCTTTTTGATTTCATCTAAATTCTGTGCCATAGAACCATTGTTAGCTTTTTTCTCCTGTGTGGTCAGGGTTTGCTTTGCATCTTTATTCATACATTACATTCTCCCTTCACCCTAATATCATTACTTGCTTTTTATGTACCCTTTTTTTAGAGGTTGAAACTTTTTAAAAAATTTTTTAACAAAGTTTCAACTTCCGTGGGAATGGGTAAATAATAAAAAAATAATCTCAGAGGTGATGAAGAAATGAATATAAAAATAGATAAACAACAGAAAAATGGGGAAACTTTGGTACAAATAGCTGGAGAAATCGATGCTTATACGGCACCGAAGCTAAAAGAGGAGCTGCTGCCGCTTGCGGAAGGGAAAAACATTTCGCTGACTGTCTGCCTAAAGGATGTTTCTTATATGGATAGTACCGGACTTGGTGTTTTTATTGGTCTGTTTAAACAGTTAAAGCAAAATGACGGCGAGCTTAAGCTAATTAACTTATCTGACCGGTTGGTACGTCTTTTCCAAATCACAGGTATTAACAATATTATTCATATTTCAGCACAATAAAAAGGTGGTGCGGCATGAAGCAACTGATGGATTATATTGAAATGAAGATTCCCGCTAAACCAGAATATGTCGGCGTGATTCGATTGACATTATCGGGGATCACGAGCCGTATGGGATATACATACGAAGAAATAGAGGATATGAAAATTGCGATCAGTGAAGCATGTACGAATGTGGTACGGCATGCTTACCAGGATGACGAAGAAGGAGAGATGGTGATCGGCTTCGGAGTCTATCAAGATAAATTAGAAATGATGGTCACTGATTATGGAAGAAGCTTTAACTTTGCCGAGAAGAAACAGGAACTTGGTAGCTATAATGCATCAACCACTTTGGATCAAATAGTAGAAGGAGGGTTGGGTCTTTATTTGATTGAAACGCTTATGGATGAAGTTCAAGTCATAAATCAAAACGGCGTGACGGTCTTCATGGTTAAGTATTTAAGTGGGGAGCGTGAAACTCATGCCACAATCGTCTCAGAACTTGAAGAGAACGAGGGAAGAAATTAATGCTCTCATTATGGAATTTCGGGAAAATGAAAGTGAAGCTGCTCTAGTAGAGTTGGCAGATCAATATACACCCCTTATCGCAAGTCTTGCACGAAAATATTCAAAGGGGAAGAATTTTCACGAAGATCTTATGCAGGTTGGGATGATTGGGTTATTAGTATCACTTAAAAGGTATGACCCTGCTTACGGCAAGTCCTTTGAATCTTTTCTAATCCCTACTGTTATTGGTGAAATGAAGCGGTTCCTTCGAGATAAAACATGGAGTGTTCATGTGCCTCGCCGGATCAAGGAGCTTTGGCCAAAAGTAAAAGCAGCGGTGGACGAGTTGACCAATCTAAACCAGCGTTCACCGAAAATTAAAGAAATTGCACAGTTTCTCAATATCTCTGAGGAAGAAGTATTAGAGGCGATGGAAATAGGGAAAAGTTATCAAGCGGCCTCAGTCGATCAGTCGACTGATTCGAGCTATGACGAAAACTCGAGGACACTACTAGAAATTATCGGAAATCCCGATAAAGGCTATGAAAAGGTTGACCAGAAGCTATTGATCCGGGATGCTCTTCATGTTTTAACTAAAAGGGAAAGAGAAATTATCCACTGTTTATTTATAGAGAACAAAAGTCAAAGGGAAACAGGCGATCAATTGGGAATCTCGCAAATGCATGTTTCCCGCCTGCAAAAAAGGGCGATTGAAAAACTGCGGCAAGAACTATCAAGTCATGTTTAGTTGAGGTAGGTATACCTATACTCTACCTTTTTTTGTGTTTCCATCCTTTTATAACCTTTTTGATATAGTCTTCAGAGGTACATATGGAAAATGTGTGGATACGGGAGAAGATATTCCTCATGGAAGGCTCGAAATCTTTCCTTATACCAAACGCACACAAGAAGCACAGAAAAAGTTTGAG
>NZ_BCUZ01000080.1 GCF_001591485.1 Neobacillus fumarioli NBRC 102428
TTTTAAATGGAACCATGGTAAAGACCTAAACTGGGAAATGGTAAAGCACTATTTAGATCATAATATTCCCATATTGATGCTAACGGATACTTATTACTTAGATTTTTATGAAATTAAAGTGCATAATTTTGCTGGTCACACTCTAGTTTTTATTGGTTATGATGAAGAGAATGATACAGCTTATGTATCTGATAACATTAATGATTCAATAATAGCCACTAGCTTAGATTTATTGATTAGGTCAATGAGTGAAGCTAAAGCCCCCTTTTTTAAAAAATATGTTTGGAGTCCAGTTCTACCTTTTAGTAAACCCAACTCTGTTAAAGATGTAGTTATTCGTTCAATGTTGGACACTTCAGAAAAAATGTTTAATACGCCATCTTCTTCTATGGGGTTAAAGGCAATAAAAAGAATAGAACATGAAATCGTTTTCTGGCCAGATCTACCAAACTGGCAAGAATGTTGCATAAATGTATATCGTTCATTGGAGTTGATTGGTACTGGAGGGGCCGGTTTTAGAAATTTGTACACTTTATTTATTGAAGAAGCTACATTAATTCTTCCTTTCTTAAAAGAGATAAACAGCTTAATCAATATGATAGGAATAGCTGACACATATAATAATTTATCTAAAAAATTTTATTTAGCTGGAAGAAAGGATGAAACGAAATATTTAGGGACTGCTGAATAAATAAAATACCCTTGATTTACAAGGATTTTCAGTCTTGTTTGTCGAAGTCCAATGCAAGGATTTTATCACTCATTCTGAAAAAACCTTGCACTTGGAGGCGCCTGCTTTGTATAAAAGAACGGAAAACCAACTTATTTTGCCGGATGACTTTTTCTTGCCGTTTGGCGGTAAATGGAATAAAGACAATCGTTGGGTCAAAATCGCCCAATTGATTCCCTGGTGGAAAGTCGAAGAAAAATACGCCCAATCCTTTAAGAAATCGATGAAAGGCCAAAAATCCTTATCCGTCCGGGTCGCACTGGGCGCCTTGATCATCCAACAACGATTGAAGACGAGTGAGCGGGAAACGGTGCAACACATTGCGGAAAATCCCTACCTGCAATACTTCCTTGGCTTTCCGGAGTTTCAGGAAGGCCACCCGTTTGATCCCTCTCTGATGACGCACTTCCGCAAACGGTTAGGCCCGGAGATCATTCATGAAGTCAACGAATGGATCATCAAGGAAGCCCAACATCATGAGACTCAAGATTCTTCAAACGATGATGAAGAGGATCAACCCCCGGCTGGTTCGGGGACGACAGGAAAAGATCACGATCACAATCACGATCACGCAACTCCCCCGGATTCGGAGACGCATAAGGGCAAATGGATGTTGGATGCCACTTGTGCACCGGCCGATATCGCCTATCCCACGACTTGATCCTTTTGAATTAAGCCCGTGAAAAATTGGAACATCTCATCGACATCCTTTTTGAGCCTCTCCGCGGGACCCGGAAGAAGCCGTGCACTTATCGCCAAAAGGCACACTGACCCTTTCTGGCCGTTGCGAAGCAACGTCGCCCAAAAGCGAAAACCATTCGGAAGGCTATTGGCCAACAACTCCGATATGTGAAACGCGATCTGCACCTGATCGAAAAACTCAAGGAACACAGTCCCTTGACCCTATTGAATAAACAGGAGGACAAACAGCTTCTCGTCATTTCAGAGCTGTATCGTCAGCAACAGGAAATGTACACGCACCGGATTGAGGATCGTATCGTCAGCATCCATCAGCCTCATGTTCGCCCCATTGTCCGCGGAAAGGCCAGGGCCCGTGTGGAATTCGGAGCCAAAGTGGCCATCAGCCTGGTGGATGGGTATGCCTTGGTCGAAAAAATGAGTGGGAACAATGATAACGAAGCTTTGACCTTACAGGAAGCGGTTGAAAGATATCGAGAACGCTACGGTCATTACCCCGAAGCGGTCTTAGCCGATCAGATATACCGGAACCGTGAGAATCGGAAATACTGCAAAGAGAAAGGCATCCGTCTGAGCGGATTGCCGCTGGGGCGGCCTTCGAAGAAGGCTCAAAGCGAGCAAAAGCACATCGCGCATAAGGATTCGGCAGAACGTAATGCAATTGAAGGGAAATTTGGCGAAGGCAAGCGCCGTTATGGGCTGGGCCTTATTCAAGCACGCCTTCAAAAAAACAAGTGAAACAGTCATCGCGTTACAATTCTTAGTCATGAACCTGGACCGCCGGCTTCGCCTTCTTTTTTGGCATTTTACTCACATTTCGCACCCTCTCAGCGAAAATCGGGAGGCTTTTTTCGTTCCGATGTCGAATGAATCCTTGACACACAAGGAAAGTGAAGGAGTTTTTCTCTCATGAACGTTCAAGTCAAAGCGGTCTATCACACTTCCTTTGAATATAATAAGTGCCCTATTCAAGAAATGGGGCCTGCCCCAATTGATCGACCATCTTGTTCCCGTTGATCCGCAGTGCCAGACTCGAGCCAGCGATGCCGTTCAGGCCATCATCTACAATATTTTTGACGGCCGACAAGCCCTCGTTCACCTGGAACGATGGGCTCAGGAGATTGATCTGGAGAAACTCATCCGTTCCGGGCTCCATCCTTCCTGGTTGAATGACGATGCGCTGGCTCGTCATCTCGACCGTCTGTATGAGGACGGCATTCACAACGTCATCAGCACCTGCTTAATTCATCTTTATCGGAAAGAAGGCCTTCCTCTTTTGGTGTTCCACGCCAATACGACGGACAAGACCGTTTACGGTGCGTATGAATCGGCCTCGCCAGAGGCCCTGCAGATCACGCATGACTACAACCGGCATCATCTTTGGCAAAAACAGATCGGCTTCGGACTGGTCGGCAACGAGGACGGCATCCCGTTTTACGGCGATGTGCACGGCGGCAACCTGCCTGACAAACCGTGGAATTCCCAAGTGCTGTTCCGTGTCCATGAACAGCTCAAACAAGCCAAGATCGAAGACGAATGGATTTACGTGGCCGATTCCGCCGCGATGACGAAAGAGACCTTGGCGCAAACGAAAGCCGCCAACGCCTTTTTGATCACGAGAGGCCCTTCGTCGCTCCGGATCGTGAAACGAGCATTGGCCGAGGCCGCCAACATCACGTGGAGCGATCCCTTTACGCTGGCCGAGAGAAACGGCGCCACGTACCGGGTATGGGAAACGACCTCGACATATGAAGGCCACCCGGTTCGGCTGATCGTCGTCGAATCGAGCTCGCTCGACCAGCGAAAAGGAAAGACGCTCGAAAAAGAACGAGCCAAAGAAGCGGAGCTTCTTCACGAGGAACAAGCCCGTTGGGAGCGTCACCTATTCTCGTGCCGCGAAGACGCTGAACAAGCCTTGGCATCCCTGAAGGACTCCCTCCGCCCCCGGTTCCATCGGGTCGAGGCAGTCGTCGAAGAGATCATGCGTCCGAAAAAACGGCGCGGACGGCCGAAAAAAGGGGAGGAACCCGAGATGGAGACGCTGTATCTCCTGCGCCTTGACATTGAATTCAACCACGAGGCGTGGGAACAGGCGAAACGGAAAGCGTCCCGGTTTGTCCTCGTCACTACCGTTCCGAAGGAATGGAAGGGTCAACAAATGGATGCCCAAGAAATCTTGAAGCTGTATAATGGGCAGATCTCCGTGGAAATGAACTTCGCTTTTTTGAAAGACTACTTTTTCACGGATGAGATTTATGTCAAAAAGCCAGAACGGGTTGCGGTATTGGGCTATTTATTTCTCTTGGCCTTGGCCATTTACCCCATTTCTCAGCGCCGGGTGCGTCAGTTCATCACATCGGAACGCCCGTTGAAGGGGCCTGGAGGCCGCAAGCTGACCCGTCCAACGGGACAGGCGATTTTTCAGCTGTTTCAATACGTGAACGTCATCCTGCTGGAGCTGCCGGATGGGCGCATCCAACGCTCACTGGATCGCTCCCTCAACCCGGATCAGCGAAGGATTCTGCAGGGATTGGGCATGGATGAGAGCATCTACGTGTAACGTGATACGGAACGACCAGCGATGGTAAAAAAAGGATTGCCATCGCTCGTCGTGTTGGTCGAAAAGTTATTCTGAAAAACTAAATAAAAAATCCTTTCTTTCTACCCTGTTAGGGTGCGAAATATTAGATATAAGTTGAAATTTTTGTTTTACATCCAGCTTACTACCTTCCACGTTATACCATATCAGCTCGTATTGAGATAAAATCGGAAACGAAAAATCGGAAATTCTTTATTGCAACTTATATAAGAAAAGCGCAAAGCGCCCACCTATCGGCTAAGAGCCCACAAGCCAAACCGAGAAGGATTAGCCCCCGAAAGAAGGGACGGAGCGCATCACGCCGATGGCACTTGGAGCTAGACAGTTCTCTACCCAATCGCAAAATTTTATACCCCCTTTCTTATCTTACAAGAAAATAATCTACAGAAAATGCCTTGAGCTAATTTTACTCGCCACCTAGGCATGAAAATAACCGTTCATCAATCCGTATTTTCAAGTAAAAAGGCGGTTCCATTCACACGAAACCGCCTAACTGGTAAAAATATTTACTTCAACACATACACCCTCGCCTCATATGGACGTAAGGTAATTGATCGAATATCGTCATCACCGCTTACGTCATAGTTGCTAATGAGTAAAGAATGTGTTTGATACGTGATATTTGTTTGCAACTCGAACAAAGGAGTATTGTTTGTAAAATTACATATGACAAGCAGTTTGTCTTCCCCTAACGTGCGGGTAAACGCATAAATTTGTTCGTCCTCTGCTAAAATTAAATCATATGCACCGTACACAATGATATCGTGTTGTTTCCTCAATTGAATCAGTTTTTGATAGTAATAAAAAATAGAATTCGGATCATTTAATGCCGCTTCGACGTTAATGTCTGTATAATTCGGATTGACGTCAATCCACGGTGTACCCGTTGTAAATCCCGCATTCGGTTCGCTTGACCATTGTACCGGTGTGCGAGCATTGTCTCGGCTTCGTTCATAAATAGCGGCCATCATTTCCTCATGCGTCATCTTTCCGCTACCAATTAGTTCTTTATAAGCATTTAACGTTTCAATGTCCCGATAATCGGACAGTTTCGAGAATCTGACGTTCGTCATGCCAATTTCTTCCCCTTGGTAAATATATGGGGTGCCTTGATGCATATGTAAGCATGTCGCCAGCATTTTCGCAGACTGTACGCGATACTTGCCATCATCGCCAAGGCGGGAAACCGCACGCGGCTGGTCATGATTGCTCCAATACAAGCTGTTCCAGCCATCCTTCGCAAGTCCGTACTGCCAATGCGCAAAAATTTTTTTCAACTCTGTCAGTTTCCATTCTCCCGGAGACCATTTTCCATATAACCCGTCTCCTAAACTCACATGCTCGAAATGAAACACCATTTGCAGTTCATTCCGCGATTGTCCTGTGTACAGCTTCGCTTCTTCCACGTTCACACCTGGCATTTCTCCAACAGTAATGATATCGTACTTGGATAGCACTTCGCGGTTCATCTCTTGAAGATAGTCATGCACTTTTGGTCCGTTGAAATAATACGGGCTACCATCACCATATCGATGCCCTAGCTTCACTTCGCCATCCGGGAGACCTTCGACTTTTGAAATCATATTGATGACATCCATACGGAAGCCGTCGACTCCTTTATCGAGCCACCAACGCATCATGTTGTAAATTTCTTTCCGCACGTTCCCGTTTTCCCAGTTCAAATCCGGCTGTTTTTTGCTAAATAAGTGGAGATAGTATTCTCCGGTCGTTTCATCATATTCCCATGCTGAACCGCAAAACGCCGCTCCCCAGTTGTTCGGTGGCTCTCCATTTGGTTTGCCTGGCCGCCAAATATAATAATCGCGAAACGGATAGTTCTCTTTGGACTGTCTTGATTGGATAAACCAAATATGTTCATCAGACGTATGATTGACAACTAAATCCATCATAATTTTTATACCGCGCTTATGTACTTCTTCTAACAATTCATCAAAATCACGAAGCGTACCAAACTCTTTCATAATATTTTGGTAATTGCTAATATCATACCCGTTATCATCATTCGGCGATTGGTACACCGGTGATAACCAGATGACATCGATTCCTAACGTTTTTAAATAGTCCAATTTAGAAATGATGCCTTGCAAATCCCCGATGCCATCACCGTTGCTATCCATAAAACTGCGCGGATAAATTTGATACACAACCGCTTCTTTCCACCATTGTTTCTTCAACATTTTCCCCTCGCAATATAAAATCTTTCCTACCCCCAAATATCCTTCAATTTCCACGCATCGACGGAAAAGACAGTCACGTCCCCACCTTCTGTGAACAGCTCAATTCCTTGGCTTGTTTCGGACGGATAAATTCTTCCCGTCATGACAAGCCGACCGTCATTGACAAACAGTTCCACGGACGAGCGGTCAATAAACAAATGGAACGTGATCGAATCGGTTTTTGGTCCGTCGAGCACTGCCCTACGAATGCCTCCTTCTCCTCTTCCAGAACGGTTTCGGTCAAACGTCACGATGGAGTCCTTCACATCATAGCGGAAGATCGTTTCTTCGCTTCCATCACTCGAACAGCGCACTTTGACACCAAATGCATTCCCACGAAAATCGGCTAACGAAAAGCGAACCAGCAACTCCAAACGTTCGCCTTCGACAGGAACTGTGTATATCGCTTCATATTGTTTTACTGAGATCGATTCCAGATGCGTATACTCTTTGCGCAATAATTGCAATTCCGGCACCGGCTTCATCAAAAGTTTCTCATCATCCGTCAATTCCAAAAGACGCGGAATCGTTAACGCGCCGACCCATCCGTGTTCTTGCGTCGGCATCTGAGACTCCCACATATCCATCCAGCCGAACAAAATTCGTCGTCCTCGTTTATCATCAAGCGTTTGCGCTGCGTAAAAATCAAATCCCTTATCGAGTTCTTCAAACGCTCCGTGTGTCAGTTTCCCTGTTTCCTCATCAAGCGTTCCGACAAGGTAACCGGTTTGATGAAGGTTTTGAAAGCGGTCGCCGACAGGCTCCATCCCTTGCGGTGAAAATAGTAATATATCTTTGCCGTTCAAACGGAATACATCAGGACACTCCCACATGTATCCTAAGCTACCATCGCTTTGTGCAAGGATGTTGACATATTCCCAATGACGCAGATCTTTCGTCTTGTATAAAACGACTTTTCCGTTATTCCCCTCTCGCGTTCCGAGCACCATATACCAATCGTCGCCACGTTTCCACACTTTTGGATCGCGAATATGACCTTGGCAGTCAATCGGAGGCTCGGAAAGTACCGGATTGGCCGGGTCTTTTTCAAAATGGATGCCGTCTTTACTTGTCGCTAAACATTGATATTGCTTCAATTCCGTTTGCTCCTCATTCAACCAAACATTTCCGGTGTAAATAAGTGTGAGAACTCCATGATCATTCACCGCGTTTCCCGAGAAGCAGCCGCCTTCGTCGTACCATTCACTCGGCGCAAGCGCAATCGGTGCACGCTCCCAATGCACAAGGTCTTTGCTTTTCACATGCCCCCAATGCATCGGCCCCCATTTTGGACTGTCAGGATGAAACTGATA
The DNA here is from genome assembly GCF_001591485.1 of Neobacillus fumarioli NBRC 102428. Taxonomy (GTDB): domain Bacteria; phylum Bacillota; class Bacilli; order Bacillales; family Cytobacillaceae; genus Neobacillus; species Neobacillus fumarioli. The sequence continues at coordinate 7,579 of NZ_BCUZ01000080.1, forward strand.
GAACACATGGTACTCCCCGTTCCATTGAATCAGTCCGTTCGGGTCGTTCATCCAGTTTACTGGCGCCATAATGTGATAGGCAAGGCGATATGTGCCGTCCATTTTTTCTTTTGCTCGTTGTACTCGTGTTTCTGCTTCCTTTACTATCTCATCATGTCTAGACAATGCAACCAACCTTTCTACATCATTTATTCGAACCATTCATAACCCCTTGAATAATGTATCTTTGGGTAAACAAGTAAACAATGATCACTGGAATGATCGTCACTACTAACCCAGCCATTAATAATCCGTAATCGACAGAATATGTCCCGAAAAAGTAGAACGTAGACAGTGGCAATGTCCGCTCTTCCGGCTTAATTAAAACAAGGGATGGTAATAAAAAGTCATTCCAAATCCAAAGAACATTTAAAATTACAATCGTCATGGTGGTTGGCTTCAACAGCGGAAACACCACTTGAAAAAAGATTTGCAAGCGTGATGCCCCATCAATCATAGCCGCCTCTTCTAATTCTAGTGGAATGCTCTTAATTAATCCATGATAAATAAAAACAGCTAACGATGCACCGAACCCGATATACATATAAATCAATGCCCACTTGCTATTTAAAAAGCCAATCGATCCATAAATTTGCACAAGCGGGATCATAATCGCTTGGAATGGAATGATCATGGAAGCAACCATTAAGAAAAACAAAAACTTATTCAACTTACTTTGAATACGGACAAAAACATAAGCAGTCATCGCTGAAAAAATCGTAATCAGCGCCACGCTAAACACAGTAATAATGAGTGAATTCATAAAACTGTGAGCAAAATTCATTTTTTCCATAGCGCTGAAGTAGTTCGCTAAATTGAATGATTTAGGCATAGACAGTGGATTGGAAATAATCTCTGTTCGCTCTTTTAAAGAATTAAGCAACACTAATATGAATGGAAGAATATATAAACAGAAAAAAATGACTAAAACGATATATCGCACCATCTTCATTAAGGCCTTCGATACGTTCATCACGCTTCAACCTCCCGCTTCTTGCTCATATACACTTGAATGAGTGTAACGATGGCTACAATGAGAAACAAAACAAACGCCTCTGCTTGTCCTGCTCCGTACTTTTGTGATAAAAATGCTTTTTGATACACATACATCGACACGAGCTGTGTGCTCTTGTACGGACCTCCATTCGTTAACGCAATATTTAAATCATACACCATAAACCCTCTTTGAAGAGATAAAAACACGCAAACAATAAACGACGGAACCATCAGCGGCAAAATAATCTTTCTTAATCGAACAAATGCGTTGGCGCCATCAATGCTTGCTGCTTCTAACAATTCTTTAGGGATATTCATTAATCCTGCTATATAAATGACCATCATGTAGCCAGAATATTGCCAAGTTGTCACAATGACAAGCGTCCAAAACGCTTTGTCCGGATCTGCCAGCCACGAAGAGGAGAAAATGCCGATTTTAAAATGCTCTCCAATGTAAACAAGTACGTTCGAGAAAATAAACTGCCAAAGAAACCCAAGGATAATTCCTCCAATTAAGTTAGGAGTAAAAAAACCTGCGCGGAACAAATTTTTAGCACGAATTTCCGTTGTCAACATATACGCCAAAAAGAATCCGACGACATTAATCAAAATAACCGTTAGTAGAACATATTTCATCGTTTTATACATAGATGTCCAAAACGCAGCGTCATCTAGCACCGCCAAATAGTTCTTCATTCCGACAAACGAGTGGCTCGTCGAAACCCCGTCCCAGTTAGTGAACGTCAAATAAATTCCATATAAAAACGGCAAAATAACGACAGTAAAAAAAGCGAACAATGTCGGTCCTGAGAACAGAAGCTGAACTTTTAATCTATCAAAAAATTTTTGGCTGGACATTCATCGTCATCTCCTTGCTAAAAGTTGTGGAATAACGGGCAACCCCGTTATTCCACATAAACTAAAACTCTATTATTGTTGTGATTTCCAGTAACCTTCAATTTGTTTCAACAACTGTTTTCGATCGATTTTATTATCTAAATATTGCTGCATGAACGCACCGACTTGAGACCAATGGTCAGGTGGAAGCGTAACCATAAATTGAAGCGTTTTATTATTGTTCATATACGCTTTAATCGATTTTGCTAATGGATCTTGCGGCTCTAATGTAATATTTTTAAACGCTGGAATGATGTTCGCCTTATTGACTAACACGTCTTGCCCTTTTTCATTATATACTAGCCACTCTAAAAACTTTTTCGCTAACGCTTGTTGTTCAGGAGAGTTTTGTTCTTTGTCAACGATCAAGTATTTCGTTACACCAACAGGGATTTGCGAGTTACCGTAGTCATCTGGATTATCGCTAATTGGAACTGGCAAGAAACCGTAGTTGCCGTTTGTTGTATCAAACCCTTTAATTTGCGGCCATGCCCAGTTCCCCATAAACCAAATACCGACTTTTCCTTTTCCTAATAACTCTGGTCCTTGCTCATACGTTCCTGACATCGGATCTTTCTTATTAATGTTATTTTCTTTTAATAGATCAAACGTATCTAATAGCCCGTTTAATTTTTCGTTTTTCGTCAAATCTTCTTTTCCTTCTTTAAGGTTTGTTAAAAACGCTTCCACTTCTTCAGATTTATTAGATTGAACACTATACCCAATTGGTAAAAAATGTCCTGCGAGCGACCAATCCATCGGAGATTGAAGGTTTGATGCAACTCCTGTTTTTTGAATCTTTTTCATTAACTCTGCTAAATCACTTCTTGTTTTAATGGAAGAAGGATCAAAGTTTCCTCCAACTGCTTTGTCAAGAACAGCTTTGTTGTAAATTAAGCCGTATCCTTCAACCGCAAACGGGAATCCTAAAACCTTTCCGCCTTCTGTCTTAACGACATCTAGGCTGCGTTCAACAGCATCATTCACCCATTTTTCTTTTGATAAATCAAGCGCTTTATCAGCAAATTTTTTCACATCACCTGGATCCAACATTGCGATTGTCGGTGCATTTCCCGATGCATACATCGATGTTACCTTTTCAAATGGTGATTGTCCTGCAGCAGCTGGAATCACCTCTAATGTTGTTCCAGGGTTTTCTTTGCTAAATTCTTTTGCAGCTTCTTCCAACTGTGCTTGAATTTCCCCTTTCGAGTTGAGAAGGGTAATTTTCACTTCGGAGCTAGCAGTTTTCTTTCCATCTGACGATTGACTTTCCTTTGTAGAAGACCCACATCCTGACAACAATAAAGATAATGATAGTACTGCAGCTGACACCATTTTTAGTTTGATCAAATTAGTTCACCCTCTTTTTTAAAAATATTTGTACTTCTATTGTGATTATATTAAAGCGTTTTCAATATGTCAATCGTTTGACATAAAAGATTTTAAACGATTGACATACGATCAAAGAAGGTATTGAGACGTTTATCACTTTCAGCACCTTCTTTGCATCATCACGTCGTTAACCGTTCGACCAACTCTACCGGAAACACATTTTCACGTTCAAACGGTTCTTTATTTACTTGTTTTACAATCAGTTCAACGGCGCATTTCGCCATCTCTTCAATTGGTTGGCGAATAGTTGTCAGGGGCGGAACAAATAACGAAGCAATCTTAATATCATCGTATCCAACAATTTTAATATGCTCAGGAATTCGTTTATTTAAAAAGTAACATATTTGAATAACATACGCTGCCATCACGTCACTACTCGCAAAAATACCATCAATATCCGGATGTTTTTCTAACAAATGCCGAATCATCATTTCGTATTGGGTGATGTCAAAAACATTCAGTTCTGTCTCCACAATCACCGACTCGATCCCATGCTCTTTACTTAATTCGATAAATGCTTGTGAGCGTTTATTGGCAAGCAATTGAAGTTGTAAATTCCCGCTTATATGCGCAACTTTTTTGCATCCTTTTTGAATAAGTAAAGTAGTAGCTAACTTTCCCCCTTCATAGTTATCAGAGGAAATATAAGGAATTTTTTCGCTGATGCACCGGTCAAATGTGACGATCGGATAATTTACGTTCATATATTCTTCTACTTCTAGCGTGTGGCTCCCCATAATAATGCCGTCTACCCGATTGCTTTTGAGCATCTCGATATACTCTTTTTCTTTTTTTCGATCCAACAACGAATTGCAAACTAACACTTTATAACCAATTAAATGAGCGTAATATTCAATGAAACCTGCTAATTCTCCAAAAAACGGATGAGATACAGTCGGAATAATGAGGCCAATTAACTTTGATTTTCGGCGATGCAGAGATCTAGCAATTTCATTTGGTTGATAGTTTAATTCTTCCATTGCCTGATATACTTTTTGGCGGGTTGCATCGCTAATATATCCGCGATTATTTAATACACGAGATACAGTCGTTACCGTAACACCGGCTAATCGCGCCACATCTTTAATCGTGGGCATATTCCTCCTCCTTGCTTTTGCTGTAAGTTCACAGAAAAAGAGCACCTCTTTCCTCACAAGAAAAATTCAGGAAAGAAACGCTCACCATAAAAGCATAGCATATCTAAAAACGCATATTCAATGCTAAACGTAAAATTCAGTTTCTCATTTTTCCCGCTCTTCTGCATAGTGAACAGCGGTTCCAGAGAAACTAGGGAGTGCTTATAGTAGGTTTGAACAGCAGCATGTTCCTTTTCCATATACGCATCCCCTTCGTTCCGAACGTATT
>NZ_BCUZ01000081.1 GCF_001591485.1 Neobacillus fumarioli NBRC 102428
TTATTTGAATTATATGTTATATAGCTATATAATGGCCTCGGTTCAAAAAACTGCACGGAGAAAATCAGTTTCCTTTGTTCAGGAAAAGGAAAAGCTATAGGTACACTGAATTTTTTTAAAGAAAGAAAAGGAGATGTGGAAAGTTAAAATCTAATGATACCGAATGAAAGAGAAAATATGATGAGGAAGGAACGTGTGAGGTATGAATTGGAGAAGAACGTTATGGATCTTGTGGATTGCCGATTTTTTTACCGGAATGGGGATGAGTTTGATTTTACCGTTCCTGCCTCTGTATATCGAACAATTGGGGGTTCATCAAACTGCTGCAGTTGAACGGTGGACGGGATGGATTTTTTCCGCTCAATTTATTGTTTCTGTGTTCTTTCAGCCGCTTTGGGGATCGATGGCAGACAAATACGGACGGAAGGTGATGCTACTAAGAGCGGGGTTTGGCATGGGAATTGTTACTGCGTTGATGGGACTGGCAACTCATCCATGGCAGTTACTTGTTTTACGGATTATTAATGGGATATTCTCTGGCTTTATTTCGATGTCTATTTCACTTCTGGCATCCGTGACACCCAATAAACATTCCGGCCGTGCCTTAGGGACATTACAAACAGGAATTGTTGCCGGTAATTTATTGGGTCCGATTGCGGGAGGTATAATGGCAGAAAGAATGGGGTATCATTATATTTTCTTTCTAACCGGTGCTTTTCTATGTACGGCAGGGTTGCTCATCCTGTTATTTGTTCATGAAGGACATAAGCAGCCTGCTTCGGCAAAACAAAAAACTAAGGTACATTGGCGAACGGTAAAACCTCTAATGCCGGTATTTATTGCATCTTTTGTTACGAATTTAGGGATGATGAGTATAGAACCATTGGCAACTGTTTATGCGAAACAGTTGTATCATGGATTGCATCTTGAATTTTTTGCGGGGCTGGTTGTTTCCATTACCGGAGTCGCCAATTTGATTGGATCTCCTACCTTAGGAAGAATTGGTGATAAAATTGGCCAAAGAAAAGTATTGGCCTTTGCCTTATTAATGGCTGCCCTGGCATTTATACCGCAAGCATTAGCTGGGAACATAACTACCTTATTAATTGGCCGATTCCTACTTGGACTTTTTGTCGGCGGCATGGTTCCATCTCTTAATGTATTAGTTAAAAAATTGGCACCGCCGGAAATACAGGCAACAGTCTTTGGTTTTAATAGTTCTTCATTATTTTTAGGGAACTTTGTCGGTCCGTTGTTAGGAAGCCATATTGCTGCTGAATGGGGAATTCGCTCTGTTTTTTATGTTACGATGAGCTTTTTATTGCTCAATTCGATTGCCATCTTTCTAAACAAGTCGCTGGATACGACTAAATCGAAAAGTCCAAAAATGGCTTCTTAAAAAAACACACCATTCAGGGGATGGTGTGTTTTTAGGGCAATATTGACAAGTTCAGATATCAAGTTTATAATTATCTCGAATTCAAGATATTTTATTTTAGAATTTTAAATAACTAAACAAAAAAGGAGAATATCACTATGTTAAGAAAGATAGATCACCATCATATGGGCAGAAGTAATTTAGGATGGTTAAACAGCATTTTTCACTTTTCATTTGCAGAATATTATAATCCCAAAAATATAAAGTTCGGGAAATTAAGAGTAATTAATGATGATTTGATTGCACCAGGTACAGGGTTTGATCTTCACCCTCACCAAAATATGGAAATTATTTCATATGTAGTGGATGGCGAACTGACACATAGAGATAGTATGGGAAACAGAAGCACCATTACTCGGGGACATGTTCAATACATGAGTGCAGGAACTGGAGTCTACCATAGTGAACATAACTTAGGAGATAAAACATTAAGATTACTGCAAATCTGGATTTTTCCTGATCAATTGGGCTTAACGCCAAGTTATGGTGACTTCCGGTTTAATTGGAATGACCGAAAAAACAATTGGCTCCATATGGTTTCTAGCAAGACCGGAGAGGCGCCAATCAAAATGAATCGAGATGCGAATATTTATGCCTTAGAACTAGATCAAGAGAAGGAAATCAGCTTTCCTGTTAATAAGGGAAGACAAGCCTATATGGTACAAATCGAAGGAAGCTCGACAGTTAACAATATTACGTTAAATGCAAGAGATGCAGTAGAAATTGTGGAGGAGGATATTCTTATTTATGCAAATGAAAGCTCTCATATATTAATGATAGAAATGGAAAAAATGGATTAAAAAACGAAATAATATAAGGCTATACCACCTGATATAGCCTTTATATAGTTTATAAAATCAACACCGTCCGCGAATCTTTAAGATCCTTCCAATCTGCTCAGCTGTATTCTCTAAAAGAATTTCTCCATGTTCCATGGCTTCTTCTAAAGTTATCGGTCCATCGGTAATGCTGAAGGCCGCGGAAAGTCCTTTTACGTAAAGAGAATCTAAGTTTCCTTCAACTTTTCCAGCTATTGCAATAACAGGAATTCCAAAGGCCTGAGCAAAAGAGGCTAAGCCCGCAACTACTTTACCAGATGCCGTTTGACCATCCAATTTGCCTTCCCCGGTGATCATTAAATCAAAAGATTCCTTCTCGAAAAGTTCACGTAAATTCAATTTTTCCAATATCAGCTGGAGCCCGGATTTCAATTCTGCCCTAAGGAGTCCGACTAATCCAGCGGCTGTTCCGCCGGCAGCACCGCTTCCAGGGAGATCATGAATCCGGATTCCTTGAAGCTTTTTTATACAATCGGCCAGTACGTTCAAAGAATAATCCAGCTGTAAAACTTGCTCTGGTGCCGCTCCTTTTTGCGGTCCAAAGACGGCAGCTGCCCCATTATTTCCTACTAAAGGATTTCGAACATCACAAGCTACTTGAAAGGTTGATTGGAAAACAGAAGGCAGAACATTTCTATTATCGATAGCGGCAAGGTCTTTTAAAAAATATCCTCCTTCGGGCAGATCCTCTCCATCAGCATTTAAAAACCGAAACCCAAGTGCTTTTAAAAGTCCTGTTCCTCCATCATTGGTTGCACTTCCTCCCAAACAAATTAAAAAATCCCGATAACCTTTTTCAAGTGCATCAGCAATTAACTGCCCTGTTCCAAAAGTAGATGCTTTTAATGGATCCAGTTCATGGGTTTTAAGCCTTTCAATACCTGATGCATTCGCTAGTTCAATAATGGCAGTTTTTCCATCTCCTGTTATCCCGTATTCTGCTAGAATATTTCGGCCGAGAGGATCGCGTACCATCGCTTTTAGAATTTTCCCTTTTGTTGCTGTCACCATTGCCGTAAGCGTACCTTCACCGCCATCGGCCATTGGGGATAAGTAAGTATCAGCATCTGGCATGGCTCTATTTATACCTCTTTTGATAGCCTCGGCTGCTCGTATAGATGACATGCTGCCTTTAAATGAATCAGGTGAAATAAATATTTTCATTACGATCACTTCCGAATGATTTATATCATTATTTTACTAAAAAAGCTTGTGAATCTCTAAGCTATTCTTCTGAACTCCCAATATGTTATAGACTTTTTGTTTTACTTTGTTTATATATACACTGCTGAATGATACATTTATATGTGGGTAAAGTTTATAACACATGATTTCTTCCTTTTGATTTGCTTATAGATTTTAATGCATAAAAATTTAAAATCCTCTATAATATTTAATAGATTACATAGAATGCCAGTGCTTTAAACAAACCGTGTTGGAGGGATTAGTTTGAAAAAGGTTGAATTGAAGTTAGATGGTTATATTGCAACGATCACGATTAATCGCCCAGATCAATTTAATTGCTTTGATTTGGAAGCGCTGTCACTACTGGACGAAGTCGTAAATGATGTAAAATTTGACAGGGATATTCGGGTTGTTATATTCACTGGTGCCGGTGACAAGGCATTTAGTACTGGTGCGGATTTACGGGAACGGCGTACATTGAACGAGAAACAAGTGCACAGAAACGTCCATTTGATCAGTGAGGTTTTTTCAAAAATTGAGGAGCTGCCGCAGCCTACCATTGCCGCTATTAATGGATATGCTCTTGGAGGAGGACTTGAACTTGCATTAGCATGTGATTTCCGAATTGCTGTAAAAGAAGCAATATTAGGGTTGACAGAAGTAAGCTGGGGGATTATCCCTGGTGCAGGCGGAACTCAGCGATTAAGCAGATTAATAGGAATATCGCGGGCAAAGGAATTAATTTTAACTGCAAGAAAGATTGATGCATTTCAAGGTTTTGAGCTTGGGTTGGTTAATAAAGTGACAGACCGAAACCAATTGTTGGAGGCAGCTGTTGAATTGGCTGAAGAAATATCAAAGAATGCTCCGTTAGCTGTCATCCAGGCGAAATATGCGATAAACCATGGCAACAATGTCGACCTAAGAACAGGTTTAGCGATTGAGTCGAAAGCTTATGAAGTGATTATTCCTACAAAAGACCGGATTGAAGCGTTAGAGGCATTTAAGGAAAAACGCCCGCCAAAGTTTAAAGGAGAATAAAAGTCATAAAATTTCCATCATAACACATCCTAAAAACGGAGGTGTTATGATGGAAAATAAGAGTCAAATTTCTAATCATTCAAACCAAGTTACGGCTCAAGAACAAATTTTGGATAGAGTAAATCAATCATATGAAAAAATGGTTCAACATGTTAAAGAAATGATTCATAAAAATAATGAACAACTATCCTGACGCCAGAAACTGGCGTTTTTTTTATTAAGTTAATAGAGAATAAATTTCGATTTCAAAATTGTCCAGCGTAAGCCGCCTAGTCCCTGGGGGTAAAATAACCAGCATCTTTAAGGGGTGCAGCAGTTGATACGGTTAAATTTCCTAGATCGCGGAGACACTGAGCATAAGAATAGGCATATGTTCGGACCATATTACCATGTAAATTTTCTCTTTTTTTATGTAAAATTTTTCTCGAACAACTATTCAAATTTGGATTTATAAATATAATGATATTGTGGCATTAAATTTGTTTACAATAAGCCTTTTGTCACTTATTATCAAATTATAGCAATGTTCTTTCTTATTTTTTCTTTAAATTAGAATTCATATATTTCAATATACATCCTTTCTCTGTTTTCAAAAGGAGGGTACGAATTGAAGGCAAAACATAAAAAATATAATGTTTTTCAACGGATCGGCCGTGCTTTTAAGTTGAATTTTATTAAATTGTTCCGCTCCTCGGGTGGAGCCAGAAAGGTAGCGCTTGGTTTTGCCATTGGTTTCGGGCTTGAAATGCTGGTTATTTCATCCGCTTCTTTAATTTATATTTTGTTTATTCCGATTGTACGGTTGGCCAAGGGATCTTTGCCAGCGGCCATTATCGGAAATGTCATTGGAAAATTAACCTTCCTTCCAGTTATTCTTTTACCTTTTGCGCGAACAGTCGGTAAGTTAATCTTGCCAATGAAAGTCAAAATAGGCCACGGTTCGTCATTTTCCTTCACAAAATTAATGCACGGTGATTTTAGCGGCTTAATCAGTATTCTCCATGGAGGAATCCATGTTCTGATCGGAATGACGATCTTTGGAATTGTATTAGGTGTTGCCTCTTATTTTATTATTTATTTCTTATATGAAAGAGAAAAAACAAAAAGATTAATTAGAATGCGTGATAAGCAAGCTCGCCGAAAAAATAAATTGAATAACAATTTCATTTAATACATGAAATAGGCTGCCAGAGAAATGTTTCAAGGCAGCCTTTTTAGTTTAGTTTGTAATGTTATTATGGTAGTTGTATTTGTTACGATTCACAGGAGTAAACCCTTTAGGTGTATAGAATCGTAATAAATCCCCGTTTACCACTTTATCAGACAGCGACAGTTTCTCTTCCACGATCTCCTGTTCTTTTTTCGCTTCGGCCAACCGATCAGGCGTAAGCTCCATTCCAGTATTGGTATCATAGAATTTCCCGCCGATGGAAGAAATCGTGGCACTGACAAAGTCGCCATTCCGGAATGGAATCAGGCCATCATGCTGTTTTGACAATAAGTCGGATCCAAATTGCACATAATTTTTCGTGTCAATCCCGAGCAAATGCAGCAATGTTGGCAGTACATCAATTTGTCCCCCGTACTCGTGATTGATTCCGCCTTTCATGCCCGGCACATGAATGAACAATGGAACACGCTGCAAGCCGGCACTCTCAAGCGGTGTGACTTCCCTACCAATAACTTTAGACATTGCATCGTCGTTGTCTTTTGAAATCCCGTAATGATCACCGTACAAAATGACAATCGTATGGTCGTACAGCCCGGATCTTTTCAATTCGGCAAAGAACTGTTTAACTGCTTCGTCCGCATATCGAGCTGTTTGGAAATACCTGTCGATATATGGAACACCAGTGTTCGCCGCGGCAATCGACGTATCTTTTGGATTAATCGGATAAGGGAAGTGGTTTGTGACAGTGATCAGTTTGGCATAAAACGGTTGCGGCAGTTTTTCAAGTTTTGGCATGGATTGCGCAATAAACGGCTTATCCATCAGACCATATTCTGCCATGTCATCCTGATTAATTTTATAATAGCTTGCATCATAAAAGTGATCATAGCCAAACGATTTATACACTTCATTGCGATTCCAGAAACTCCCTGTGTTACCGTGAAATACTGCTGATGTATAACCATGTTGTCCCAAAATGGCAGGAGCCGCTTCAAATGTATTTAAACTTTTAGTCATAAACGCTGAACCTTGTGGCAACCCATATAAAGAATTTTCTAGAATAAATTCGGCGTCAGACGTCTTTCCGTGTCCAGTCTGATGAAAGAAATTATCAAAATAAATCGTATTCTTATCATTCGTTAATGAATTTAAAAATGGTGTAACTTCTTCTCCATGTAATTTGTAATTGATTAAGAAATTTTGAAACGATTCAAGATGATAATATATGACATTCATGTCCTTCCCGACCCCAAAGTAGGTGGGATTTGGCTCGGCATAATTAGATTTAGTGTAATTTAGTATTGTCGTTATGTCATTGGAATCCGCAAACACCCTTTGTGCTGATGCCTGTGTGCTTTGGACCACATCATAAATAGAATAATTATACAATCCTAAATATTTCACAATATAATTACGGTCAAATCCCCGTGTTAATAATTCAGGCCGGTCAATTTCAGCAAGCCCAATATTTGTGAATGAAATGGCAATAACGAGAGAATAAAAAAAAGAAAGTTTTCTTCGATTCATATCATTTTGATCGATATTTATAATACGAAAAACAAGCAGTGCAGCCAAAACAATGAAATCCAGGAAAAATAGAAAATCATAAGGTTTGACAAGAGCGGGCACACTGCTGGATACATCTCCGAAATTTTTAGCTTGCATTAAGGTCGGCAACGTTATGAAATCTGTAAAGAATCGATAGTATAAAATATTGCTATATAAAAGAACAGATAAAAGAAAGTAAATAATCATTAGCCAGACATATTTCTTCTTTCCTTTTAAAAAGAAGGCAATACCTAAAAAAAGCAAGGTTGAGCCTAATGGGTTTATAAATAACAAAAACTGCTGGTAAGGACTTTCAATTCCTAATTTAAATTGTGTTAATTGTGCAAAATACGTTTTTATCCATAGCAAAAACACAGCTAAAAAGAAAAAAACAGGATACCGGGAAAAAAACATCCGCACCTTTTCAGACATGTTTTTCATTTTGTACCTCTTTTCTAGCCTACAGCTTATCGTAATTTTTCCATTAATTTCAGTGATAAGCATTTCCTAGCATATATCTTACCAGTTAAATGCAAACAATTAAAGAACATAGTATAAAAAAATCGTTCAGGGCATTTTATTATATTTGGCTCTAAAAATCTATATGTTTGTAAGAACTTATTTTCAGAGGCTAATATTTCGAAAGTGAAAATAAATGAATTTTATGTTATGATTACTGTAATTTTAAAAGGATCACCGGAAAGATCAGCAACGATTCCGATGATTGAACGGGGAGCGGATTATGCAAATCTGGAAACGTAATTTATTGGTACTTTGGATTGGGGTGTTTTTTACTTCAGCAAGTTTTTCCATGGTTATTCCGTTTTTGCCGATTTTCCTTCTTAAGATTGGGTAACTCACAATACGGAATTTTGGTCAGGGTTGTTAATTAGTGCGGCATTTTTCGGTGGGGCCATTGCATCGCCGTTCTGGGGGAGAGTGGCAGATAAGTTCGGAAGAAAACCAATGATCATCCGTGCAGGATTTGTTTTATTTGCGATTTATACGTTAACTGCTTTTGTAACAAATCCTTATGAATTATTGATCTTAAGATTGCTCCAGGGATTATTGAGCGGATTTATACCCGGTGCGGTTGCGCTTATTGGTACTAATACACCAAGTGAAAAAGTTGGATATGCACTGTCACTGATCTCAACTGCATCAGCATCCGGGGGAATTGTTGGCCCGTTGCTCGGCGGAGGGATTGCCGATTGGAAATAGATGGGCGTTTGCCAGTGCCGGCATAATTGTTTTTGTTTCAACATTGCTGATTATTTTCTGGGTCAAAGAAGTAAATTTCACCCGAGCAAGGAAGTAGGTTCCATTAGAAATGACATGAAAGCCGCATTTACAAATCGTTGTTTATACTGGTGTTGATGTTAACGGTTGTTACCAGTTGTTCTGTTATGACTGTTGAACCTGTTTTGCCATTATATATTGTAAAACTGGGCGGTACATCTGATAAAGCCTCATTTGTTGCCGGTATTGTTTTCTCACTTCCGGGAATTGCAAGTGCCATGTTTGCTCCCTTATGGGGGAAATGGTCGGACAAAGTGGGATTTCAAAGAGTTCTCGTCATTGGTTTATTAGGAGGCGGCATAGGCTCTTTAGCGCAAATTTTATTCGGTCATATTTTAGAATTTTCGATCATTCGTTTTGTATATGGCATCTTTTTCTGCGCGGTGTATCCAGCTTTAAATGGTTTGGTTGTGAAATCCACAACGGATGATTTCCGTGGAAGACCGTTCGGATTAAATCAAACCGTTAACCAAATCGGCGGGATGGTAGGACCGATGTTAGGGGGCTTTCTAGGGGGGATTTTTTCTGCGCAAGGTGTATTTTTAATCACAGGCATCCTGCTATTATCCGCGATGGGAATGGCTTATTGGAACGCAAAAGATTTAAATCGGACGGTGGGAAAAGTTGCTCCAGGAAAATATCATATCAATATATAGTAAAGAAGCCGAAAAACTGGGCTTCTTTTTTACGATTTTAATTAATAGGCTTAAACCTATAAAACACTATGATACTGTTTCTTCTCTTTATTATTTTGAAGAATGCGAAGCTTTCCTGCAGAATGATAATGATAAAAATTAAAAATCTCCAATTGGTAATTTTGTCCATTTGGAATATAAAAAGTATGATGTAATTTTCCTTCGGGATAATCTCCATAATATACGACACTGTCAAAATATTCGATTGAAGTGCCGAAGTTATTCATTTTTATAATGGAATACTTTACCGGCCATTTCCCATTATGAGTAGTTTGTGATCCGGAAATGGTGATCGTTTGGCTTTTAATGGGGAATTTTGAACTGAAGAAAAATGGCTGTTCTACTCCGAGGCCCCAATAGATGTATTCGTCGCCGCCCCTCCTAGATCTTCTTGAACAAAAACACTGCAACTACTGTTTTGTTTTTTTGAAAAATTTCCAAGCGTACCTTTTGGTTGCTTCTAAAAATGCAAGCATGCCCATAGTGCTCCTCCTTTCTTTTTCAGTTACTGTATTATTTGCTTAAAGTTTCAGTATTAAAACGGCTTTGTCCCAATTGGACAGCCTATTTTGGACAAATAGAATCTCGGTACACAGATTTAGGTATATGAATAATTTTTTTCCTCTCGTAAAAGATAAGAAAAAATCAAGGAGTGTGAGAATGATGAAAAAGTTATTCCTTACAATTGCATTTTCACTACCATTCAGTTTTGGTCTGTTTATGCAAGGGGGATATGCAAAAGAAGCCAGTTCCCAGCAGCCTCAAGTTCACCGAATTTCTGAAAAAGAGGCAAAAAGTATTGCTTTGAAAAAAGTAAAAGGGGAATTCATCTCTATTAAATTAGAAGCTGATGATGGTAGAGAGCATTATGAAGTGAAAATTAAAAGTTCAGGAATAATTTATGAAGTAGAAATTGATGCAAAAACAGGAAAGGTTTTAGAGGTAGAACAAGAAGGGGCAAATGACGACGACGGGCATCATGATGATATCCACCATGATGATGACGGTCATCACGATGACGATGGCCACCACAATGATGATCATCTAGATGATTAATGAGATATAAAAAGTTGCATGTCCATATGGATATGCAACTTTACATATTCTGTTAAGGAGAAAAAAATGACAAAAAAATATTTGACCATACTATTTTTTTCCTTTGCTATTGTGTATTACCATTACAATCGTCGGCGGCGCCTCAAAATGAAAAGAATCAATCGAATTTGCGCGATTTTTTCAATAATGTAGAGAAAGATTCCAATACTAAAGTAGAACCAAACAATACAATTGATTCTGACTTAAACTGTACAAAATCTATTCCATTCACTTCAGCGCAAAAAAAGCGTCTGGATCAAATTTATCATCAAATTTATATGGATTATATTGATTTGATCGAGACCTATGCCTGGGCAGGTGCCTTAACGCAAGACCAGAAATTAATCCGCTATAAAATGTTAAGAAATTATATCCTTACATTTCAAAAAAGAAACTATAAATGGTGCAGTGAGGTTGAAGAAGATGAATGGGAAGAAGAATAGTTCAATAAAGACAATGATTAAAAGAGACCTTTGCCGAAGGTCTCTTCCTGTGCATTGCGAGTATCTTCTATGATTTTACGCCGATTAAAATCAAACTAACTCCCAAGAAAATCCATATTAGTTTCATAAGTGAAATATTGTCTGCGATGCCAATAACCCCGATGGTTGTAGTGGTAATCAAGATCAACGGTCCGACGATGGCCAATGAACTATTCACCAATAGAGCTTTCTCAACTGTATTTAACTTTATCATTAATAATGCAGCTGAAACTTCGATAACCCCGGAGATAATTCTTAAAAGTGCCATACCTAATACGGCTTTATCCAATATTATGTACCTCCTGACAACAGTCTTCAACACATTATATGTTTCTCCTTTGTTGAGAAGGACAAGTTTTTAATGTAAAAAAACACAACTGCATTGCAATCGTGTTTGCTTAAAGTAATTTCAATCCGCTGAATAAAATCATTAAGGCTACAATGGTTCTTAATGGCTTTGCAGGTATTTTCGCTGATAATGTGCTTCCAATGATTACCCCCGGTATAGATCCCATTAAAAGATTCACCATCAGGAGGTAATTCACATTGCCAATCCCGGCATGCATAAGGCCGGCGGCACTGACAAGCAAGAGTGCATGGGCAATATCTGTTCCGACTAATTCTGAAGGACCCATGCGATAAAAATACATCATGGCTATGGCAAATAGTGAACCAGAACCAATGGAAGTTAATCCGACTATAAATCCCAAAATCGCACCAATCGCAATGGTTAAACTCTTCTTTTCTTGTATCGGCTTACGCTGGAAATGATTCGATCCCATGCTCGTTTTTATAAATGTTTTTACCAATGTTGCCAAGGCCACTAATATTAACACATACCCCAGTGCATGTTTAATAATAAGCTCCTGATTATGAAAAAACGAATTAAACAAATGAAGGATGCCTACAGCGCATATCGTACTTGGAATACTTCCCATCGCCAAATATTTTACTAATTGCAAGTTAATTGTTTTTTATCGCCAATGTTGAACCGATCCAAACAGTTTTGTGATGGCATTATAAATTAAATCTGTTCCAACCGCGATGGATGGACTAATTCCTAATAAAATTAGAACAGGAGTTAACAAAGCTGCTCCGCCAACGCCTGTTAATCCGACTAAAAACCCAATTAAGAGCCCCATTACGATGATGCCTACACTCATTAGGAACACACTCCATTATTTCTTGAGTTGCAATACACCATAAAATATGAAGTGGTCATTCGCCTTGTTACATAAAATAGAGAGGACGGATGGTTTATTTTTAGGGAAACCATTTAGGTCACTCTCTTTTTTGCTTAGGTACAATTTATTCTTCTTCTTCCTCATTCAGCTTAATTTGCTTGCACCCGACATACAGACAGGTAAAAATATCAATCCCCGGCTTCGCTTTTGCAAACCCCTTTAAATATGGGGTAACTAGAGACTGCC
>NZ_BCUZ01000082.1 GCF_001591485.1 Neobacillus fumarioli NBRC 102428
ACACTACCTCACTTTAGTATAATAAAGAAAGAGGCTGGATTCCGATCTGTTTAGATTTGGAGTCCAGCCTCTTCTATAAAAGCGAATATCATTTCTTGATGGTGCCTCATAAGGATCATCCTTTTCAAAAAAATTATACTGCTGATAATTATTTTATGTGAAGAAAACCCTTTCTGTCAATTAAATTCTCTGAATTTTATTACATTATCACTTTAGCAGGATAATATAAGAAAGAACAATGCACTCATTCTATTCTACAAATGGCCAATAACAGCAACAAATTACTAATTCACTTCAATTTCCGTTATACTAAAAATAAGAGTTTTACCTGAAAGGAGTCATTATGAAATCTCTTGTATTGGCAGAAAAGCCAAGTGTTGCGCGGGAGCTTGCCCGTGTGCTTGGATGCAAACAAACACATAAAAGTTATTTAGAAGGCAATCAATATATTGTGACATGGGCGCTGGGCCATTTAATTGAATTGAAAATGCCCGAGCATTACGATACAAAATACAAAACTTGGAATTTAGAGGATTTGCCTATTATCCCGCCGAAAATGGGACTAAAAGTAATTAAACAGACGAGCCACCAATACCGTGCCATTGAGGCCTTGGCAAAACGGAAGGATATTAAAGACTGTATTATTGCAACAGATGCCGGGCGTGAAGGTGAATTGGTTGCTCGCTGGATTCTCGAAAAACTTCATTGGAACAAGCCTATCAAACGGCTGTGGATTTCGTCGCAAACGGATAAAGCCATTAAAGAAGGCTTTAAACAATTAAAACCCGGCAGACAATTTGATGATTTGTATCATTCCGCCGTTTGCCGCGCCGAAGCCGACTGGCTAATCGGATTAAATGTAACAAGAGCCCTAACAACCAAATACAAAGATCCGCTGTCAGCAGGCCGCGTCCAAACTCCGACCCTTGCGATGATTCTTGAACGAGAGCAGCAAATCCAAAGATTCGTGCCGAAAGAATATTGGACAATCCGCGCCGAGATCGGACCTCTTACTACCGACTGGGAAAAGAACAATGAAAAACGGATTTTCGCTAAAGCCGAAGCGGAAAACATTTTAAGAAGAGTCGATGGCAAAAAAGCTGTACTTGAAAAAATCGACCGCAAGAAAAAGTCAGAGCCGCAGCCTCTCCCATACGACTTAACCGAGCTGCAAAGGGACGCTAACAAACGCTTTGGGTTTTCCGCGAAAAAAACATTAACCGTACTGCAGCGGCTTTATGAACAACACAAATTGGTGACCTATCCAAGGACAGATTCACGCTATTTAACAACCGACATGGCCGGAACGATGATGGATCGCCTTGAGGGAATGTCTTCAGGCTATAAAGACGAGGTTCGCCCGCTCTTGGCAAACACCGGAAAAGTCATGGCCAAGCGGGTGTTTAACAATGAAAAAGTAACCGACCACCATGCGATCATACCAACAGAACAGAGATTAAACATCAGTGATCTCGATTCTGATGAAAGAAAAATTTACGACCTCATCGCCAGAAGATTCCTTGCTCTCTTTTATCCTGCCTATGAATATGAAACAATTCATGCATCGTTCAAGGTAGAGGGGGAAACCTTTACAGCAAAAGAAACCAATGTTTTAACCTTAGGTTTCAAAAAGATTCTTGGAAAAGAGGACTCAGACAACGAAATAACCGGACTACAAAAATTAAACCAAGGCCAGGCTTATTCCGTTAAAAATGGAATGATCCAGCAGAAATGGACAGAGCCTCCCGAGCGTATGAAGGAAGCGGATGTTCTTGCCCAAATGGAGAAATTTGGTTTAGGCACTCCGGCAACAAGAGCCGAAATCATTGAAAGGCTTGTAGAAACAGAAGTGGTTGAACGGCAAAACGGCCGCTTTCATCCGACCAAGAAGGGCAAACAATTAATCGAACTTGTCAATGATGAATTAAAATCGCCGGAACTTACAGCAAAATGGGAGCAAGAACTCGAGCGGATTTCTAAAGGAAAAGCAGACCCGAAAGTGTTCTTACAAAGAATCCGACGGCAAACCGAGCAGCTTGTTTCAGAAATCAAAGCAAGCGATAAATCGTATCGGGCTCATAATCTCACCGGCTCAAAATGCCCGGAATGCCATTCATTTTTAAAGGAACGCAATACAAAGGAAGGGAAAATTCTGGTCTGCTCCAACCTGGAATGCCATTACCGCCGGCGCAAAGACCCGAAGCTGTCCAACCGCCGCTGCCCGCAATGCCATAAGAAAATGGAAGTCCATGAAGGAAAAGCAGGACTCTATTTCCAATGCAGGCCTTGTAATGTTGTCGAGAAAGCAGAAGAAAAGAAAAAAGCCATCAATAAACGAGAAGAACGCAAGCTTGTACAAAAATACAGCAAAAAAGAAGATTTCGGTACCAGCTTAGGCGATTTGCTGAAACAGGCATTAGAAGAAAAATAGGTACAATTGTACCTATTTTTTTCTTGGTTTTCTCCATTTCCGGTAGTATGATGAAGTAGCGGAGAAATTCGGAAACGAGGATCTAACCATGAAAATTAGAGATTGGGATATAAATTTAAAAATCCGCCTGTTTGGCGAGGCGATGATGAATATTACCTATTGGATGTTTTTTCCTTTTCTATCGATTTATTTTGCCGATACATTTGGCAAAAACAAAGCAGGATTTCTATTCGTTTTTTCACAAATTTTCTCTGTGATCGCGAACCTTTTGGGCGGGTATTGCGCTGACCGTTTTGGTAGAAAGAGGATGATGGTGTTTTCATCTTTAGGCCAAGGGTTGTCATTTTTATTCTTTGCCCTAGCCAGTTCCCCGTGGTTTCAATCGCCGTGGGTAGGCTTTGTCTCCTTTGCTGCTTCCGGTGTTTTCGGTGCATTTTACTGGCCGGCCAGTCAGGCGATGGTAGCTGACGTAGTAGATGAAAAAAACCGCAGCAGCGTGTTTGCCATTTTTTACACGTCCATCAATATTGCTGTCGTGATCGGTCCGTTATTGGGGGCTATTTTTTATGTTAAGTATCGTTTTGAACTTTTGCTGACTGCCGGAATCGTATGTATAGTATTGAGTCTTATTTTAGCCAAATGGACCCGGGAAACGGCGCCAAAGCAAGGAATGAAAACGTCGGATATTGACGGAAACTGGTATTATTTTTTACGGAATCAGTTGAAGGATTATTCCGTAATTCTAAAAGATCAAACCTTTCTTCTGTATATCATTGCCGGTTTACTGGCAGGTCAGACATTTATGCAGTTGGACCTAGTACTACCTGTTTACATTAAGGATGTGACTGCAACGCAAAGTTTGTTTTCCGCCGGGGGCTGGACAGTTACGCTAAATGGGGAGCAGGCATTCGGACTTGTTCTTGCAGAGAATGGCTTTTTCGTTGCACTATTCACAGTCGTTGTAACGAAATGGATGTCCAGGTTTAACGAACGGAATGTGTTCGTCCTTTCCTCCTTTTTTTATGCCATTTCGATGCTGATGTTTAGTCAGACTCATTGGCTCTGGGGATTTATTTTCGCTATGGGTGTCTTTACCTTTTCCGAATTAATGACTGCCGGGCTGCAGCAAAGCTTCATTTCGAAAATTGCTCCTGAGCATCTGCGCGGACAATATTTCGCTGCCTCAAGTCTTCGGTTTACAGCCAGCAGAACGACCGCACCAATCGCTATTCCCATGACCGTTTGGATCGGCTACCCTTGGACTTTTATCGTGCTTTCTATTTTGGCCTTGGCAAGTGCGGCTGTGTACTGGGCCATGTTTTATTCCTATCAAAAAAAGGAGATGAAACTGGGAGCGTAATCTTGGTTTCTTTTTCCTAATAAAAACGTTAGAATAAAAAGTGAAGATTATGGCAAAGGAGACAAAAATATGAGCGATTTTCAAAGGAATTTGGAAAAGTATGCAGAGCTTGCCGTAAAAGTTGGTGTCAATATTCAAAAAGGACAAACATTAGTCATTTCTGGTTCATTAGATGCAGCTGAGTTTGTCCGCCTTATTGTGAAAAAAGCCTATGAAGCAGGGGCATATAATGTGATTGTGAACTGGAACGATGATGTTGTTGCCAGAACGAAATATGAATTGGCTCCGGATGAAGTGTTCCATGAATATCCCGAGTGGCGGGCAAAAGAACAGGAAGCCCTTGTCGAGAAGGGGGCTGCGTTCATGTCGGTCGTATCGCAAAGCCCTGATTTATTAAAAGGGATCCACCCAGGACGAATTGCCAATTTCAATAAAGCAGCCGGGAAAGCTTTACATAATTACCGGAAAGCGATTCAATCTGACAAGGTGAGTTGGACGGTGGTCGCTGCTGCTTCTCCGGCCTGGGCGGCTAAAGTATTCCCGGACGTTCCAAGCGACCAGCAGGTAGCAAAACTTTGGGACGCGATTTTTAAAGCGGTCCGTGTCGATACTGATAACCCGATCGAAGCATGGAAAAAGCATGATGAAACTCTGCATGAAAAAGTCAATTATTTAAATGAAAAACGCTATGCCAAACTTCATTACAAGGCACCCGGCACAGACTTGACGATTGAACTTCCGAAAAATCATCTCTGGGTCGGCGCCGGCAGCGTGAACGAGAATGGCGTGGAATTTATGGCCAACATGCCGACAGAAGAGGTATTTACCGTGCCGTTGAGAACAGGAGTGAACGGTACTGTTGCCAGCACAAAGCCGCTTAGCTACGGAGGAAATATTATCAACAATTTCTCGATTACATTTGAAAATGGGAAAATAACTGGGGTAAAGGCTGAAGAAGGCGAAGAAATTTTAAAACACCTGGTCGAAACCGACGAAGGATCCCAATATCTTGGTGAAGTGGCACTCGTTCCTCATAACTCGCCGATTTCACAATCGAATATTCTTTTCTTTAATACGTTATTTGACGAAAACGCCTCTAACCATTTGGCAATTGGCAGTGCTTATTCCTTCTGCATTGACGGCGGCAAGAAAATGTCTTCTGAACAATTAAAGGAAAATGGTCTTAACGAAAGTATCACACATGTAGATTTCATGATTGGTTCTAGTGAGATGGATATCGATGGTATTACAGAAGATGGAAAAGTTGAACCAATCTTTCGGGCAGGAAATTGGGCATTTTAATAACTCCGCAACAAGAGCTGGGATTTCCCCCGCTCTTGTTGTATTTCTCCATGCTTTGCCTTCACTTCTTTATCGATAGTTTTCGGCTATTATCGGCGAATTCATATTAGCTATAATTGGAGGATCATTATGTGGAATGAATTTAAACAATTTGCGATGAAAGGCAATGTGCTCGACCTTGCTGTAGGTGTCATTATCGGCAGTGCGTTTGGGAAAATCGTCTCTTCCCTTGTTCAGGATGTCCTTATGCCATTGATCGGGCTACTTTCCGGAGGAATTAATTTTACAGACCTAGCGATTAAAATTGGCGGTGCACAGCTAAAATACGGTCAATTTATCCAGAATGTCATTAACTTCTTTATCATCTCTTTCTCCATTTTTCTATTTATAAAAGTCATTAATCATTTCAAGCGAAAAGAAGAAACGGAAAAGAAAATAGACAAAAAAGAAGAGTTGTTAATGGAAATTCGCGATTTATTAAAGGCAGAAAAAGATTTTACAAGAAAAAATGAAACATCTTGACCATTTTTTCGTATATGTTAATATAACTATTAAAAATTTGAGGTGAGGACTTTGTATCCACAAACATCAACAGAAGTGATGCCATCTGTACTCAGGACGTTTGCTTTATCC
This sequence comes from Neobacillus fumarioli NBRC 102428, assembly GCF_001591485.1. Lineage (GTDB taxonomy): Bacteria > Bacillota > Bacilli > Bacillales > Cytobacillaceae > Neobacillus > Neobacillus fumarioli. The sequence continues at coordinate 5,727 of NZ_BCUZ01000082.1, forward strand.
TTAGCCATTGCCTTTGTGGGCACAATGGTTGGGACCATCGTACCAGTCGGTTTATTTATACCATTATCCATTTTAGAATTTGTCATGATTTTGGCTGCTGTCTTTTTCAGACGAAAAAAAGCGATCTCTTACGGTTTTCTGTATGCCTTTACGTTTATCTCGGGAATTACATTGTATCCAGTCGTTTCCCATTACGCTTCAACAGCTGGTGCTAATGTTGTAATCATGGCCTTTGCCAGCACAACGGTTGTTTTTTCCGGAATTGCGATTTATGCAGCCAAATCCAAACGGAACTTTTCCTTCCTTGGCGGATTTCTGCTTGCAGCCTTGCTTGCGTTAGTGGCGATTTCAATTTTTAATATCTTCTTCCCATTAAGCACTACCGGGATGCTAGCCTATTCCTTTATTGGCGTCGTCGTCTTCAGCGGCTATGTTCTTTTCGATATCAGCCAAATGAAGCATTACGGCGTAAGACCGGAGGAAGTGCCACTCATGGCTCTCAGTCTATATTTAGATTTTATTAACCTGTTCCTCAGCATCCTTCGTATACTTGGAATCTTTAATAGTAAAGACTGATAAAAAATAAGAGCCTCTCGTTAAAGAATACGAGAGGCTCAATTATTAGGTTCACTAAATTTGTTCTTGCAGTGGTTTTTATAAGTCTTTGTTTTCTGTACAGGAATCCGTAATTTCAGCCTCAATTCTGCTCAAGAACTCTTCTGCCGCGCTGTATCCTTGCTGCTTCAAATACCAGTTATTTGCCGCTGCCTCAATTAACCCTGCCACATCTCGTCCAGGCTGGAGTTGGATTTCAAAAGAAGGAATCTTAACACCCATATATTCCGTATAGTTCACTTTTTGTTCCAATTCATTATACAAGGCGTCTTTTTCCCATTTCGTCAAATGAATATCAAGAGCAATTCGTGTTTCATCTTGAAAAGCCTTTCGACCGTATAGACGAACCACATTCAACAGCCCAATACTGCGAAGGGCCAAGAACTCCTTTGTTTTCTCATCATGAGTACCCAGAATGGTTTGCGGACTGAGCTTCTTAAGAACAACAATATCATCCGCCACGAGCCGGTGTCCACGGCGAATTAAGGTGTGCGCCGTTTCACTTTTCCCTACCCCGGAATTTCCGCGAAGTAAGATCCCAATGCCGGACACATTGACACAAACTCCGTGTACCGCAATCTCTGGTGCTAATTCCTTTACCAAATACGCATCCAATTTCGGAATATACTCTGAAGTGACCTCAGGCTTGTTGGTGATTAATAAAGGAATCCCCTGTTCTTCACAATGATGCTTTAAATAGGTAAGCCCTTCCTCACCAGCCGTTACGATAAAGCAAGGAGGGTGATAATGGACAATATTGCCGATTCGGATTTTACGTTCTTCGTGGCTTAATTTATGTAAATAGGTGATTTCCTTTTTCCCTAAAATTTGGACACGTTCTGTCGGAAAAAAGTCAAAATGACCGACAAATTCCAGGCCCGGACGATGCACCCGTGATTGGGTAATGATATTATGCAATTGATTTTCACCGGCCAATACTTTCAATGAAAACTTCTGAACTAATGTTTCAACTGTTATTTTTTTCACCTTTACCACTGTCCTATTTATCTTTATTTATTGCATTATACCGAAGAATAATGAAAGCGTCATCTAAGTTGAATAAAAAAAGGATAGTTTGCCCTCATTGAAGGCTAGCTATCCTCATTTATTTTCTACTGTCCCGTCGTTTTTCCGATAAGCCCCTTCATAAAAACGGTCACGCCGATTTTTTTACAAATCGTCAAATAATGCATCAGCGCAAGCAGCATAGCCTCTGTATTCATGCCGACAATCACGCCGTCCATCCGCCATTCCGGCCGAGAACCAAGTACAAAAATCAGGGCAAAGCAAATAATGTTTGCCCAGATAATATGCAAAAAGGCTTCTTTCACCATGTCAAGTCCGATCATAAAGGCCTGCATCGGCAAGACAAAGTAATGAAATAAGAAACAAGGCCATAGTAATTGCAGGAAAGCGGCTGAAGCACTTGATTTGAAAAATAACGATGTCAATTGCGGTGCGAAGAAGTAAAAACATATAACGGCCGGAATGCCGTATAAAAGGGTAATCTTTATGACCTGCTGAAGCATTTTTTGCAAGGATACATAATTTCTTTCCGAATAAGTTTTCGATACACCCGGAATCAGAACTACCAGCAGTGAATGGGCTATAAATGCCGGAAAAAATCCAATTGAAGCCGCCACTCCCATCAGCATGCCAAAATGCTCTGTTGCAACAGTTGCGCTCAAGCCTGAATGAACCAGTGCACCTTTAATGATAAACGGTTGAATCGCATTCGTAAAAGCAGAGAAGATTCGCATCCCTGTTGTCGGGATCGACACAGACATTAAATTTTTCCGTACCGCTTTTCGATTTAAATTGGAAAATGGCTGGCGCTTCAGGTGCTGGAATTGAACAACAAACATGTAAATTAAATAAAGAAAGACAACGATTTCGCTGCCTATAAAAGCACCAATGGCGATTAATATGGAGGTTTCCGCATTAAAATCAAAAAAACGGAACACCCCAAATAAAACAGCCAGCTGGGCGATTTTCCTGAGAAAATTAGATACAGCAATTTTCCCCATTTCCTGTTTCCCCATAAAATAACCCCTGGCCACCGATGTAAAGGAAATCACTGGTATCAGGATAATGACCATCCATTTAATGTAGGGATGAAAGGATTGAAACAACGGAATTAACGGTATGATCCCGGTACCCAATAAAAATAAAATACTGGTAAAAACAATGGTGATCGTAACTGCATGATAAAGAATATTCCGGTGAAAACGCTCCTCCCTTTCCGCAATGAACTTAGAAATGGATACAGGCAGTTCAAAGCTCGAAATCAAAACGATTAGAAAAATCGTCGGCAAGATCGACATATAAAGCCCAAGCCCGTGAGATCCTAACTCTCTTGCCAGAATCATATTAGTTAAGAACTCAATTCCTTCTCCCAAACATGCAGAAGCGGCTAAAAAGATAAAACCTTTGAAGTAAATAGCCAATTTCCTATTCTCCTTTAAACTAAATTCACTTACTACAGCTTATGAGACAAGTTCTGTGAATAGTAGGAGAAAATTAGAAAACCAGAGCATAAAAATGCACATCAAAAAAACACCAGTTACTGGTGCTTTTTCCCTCAATTATTCGCCAAATATTCGATTTGAACCCCATTAACCTTTTTATTCATTTTATAAGTTTCAGAAGATTGATCGTACATGACCTTTAGATTCTTTTCATCAATCCATTTAATCGAAAAGTTGTTCCCTGCCCTAAATGCATTCCCTGATTTATTTTCAAAATGATCATCTTTATTTAAGATAGTTCATTGAGGTGAATAACCAGATGTTGCACCACAATCTCTAGTAAAAACATTTTGTAATCATATACTGGTTCAATTCTTTTACTATTTTTCCCATGTCATATACATATTCATTTTTAGAGAACCTATATTCAACCCCTTGAATGGTTCTAAGCCCTTTACGCTTTCTTGCTCAGCTCGTGCCATTGTTTTTCAAAGTTAACAAATGGATCGGAATCATTGTTAGATTTACGGTATTTCGGCTGATTCCATTTTTTATAAACAAGGTATAATACACATGCTGCTGCAACACCGATAATAGCCGGGATGTTGTGGATGGACGCCAACAGAATGACGAGTCCCAGAATGGCAAGACCAATTTTTGCCCCAAGTGAATCCGTCTTTAGAAACTGTTTAAAGAGAAAGTAAAGCACTACAGCACTGACGGCTAACCCCACCATTGGTCCGATCGTGGAAAACAGGACAGCTGCCGCAACCCCTCCGGCAAACAACAAACCTAATTTTTTCATGTTTCGTTTCACTCCCTTTCTTGATTTTGATACCATCTTACCTTTTTTGATTCTTTTTCATAATTGCGCCTGAGCTTGAATTTTGACTAGGTCTCAAGCCTTAAAAAAAGTCAGCCTCTCATTCTTGGAGAATGAGAAACTGACCCGGACATGAACCGAAACAGATTTTTTCATTTTTTTCATCTTACCCGAAAATAGATTTTTGATTTCGAGCTCAAAATAAACTCATGCAGCTTTTCAGGAGGATTACAAAAAAGTGAGAGATATTTCATGGATGAGCTACATAATGTTAATTTTGGCGAGCTACCGTTTGACTCATTTAATCGTATTTGACAAGATTACCGAATTTATCCGCAAGCCATTTGTCAAAAAAGTACAAACCCATACAGCCAGCGGCGAAGTGCAAACAAAGGAAGTCCCGAAATCCATGTTTGGTTATTTATTAAAATGTTATTGGTGTGCCGGGATTTGGAGTGCCGTCTTCCTTGGTGCGCTTTATTTGTTATTTCCGAAAGTAAGCTTCGTGATCATGTTAATTCTTTCCATTGCCGGAGGCCAGTCGATTATCGAAACCTTCGTCGGCGTAAATATTAAAAAGGTGGATTATTATTCAGAATTAAAGAAAAAAGACGAAAGGTAAAAGGAAAATTTCATCCCCCGTACACATATACCTTTAGAAAGGCTTCTTTATAAAGGGGGATGAGAAATGGCGATGTGGTGGGTAACAACCATTGGTTTTGTTATTTGCCTTGGAATGGCCGGGGGCATCTTTGTACATTTTATACGACAGGCCCTCAATACAGAAGACGCTGTGAAAATAGATCAGATCAATCCGGATGAAAAAGTTTAGGCTGATTTCTGACATTCCTTTACTATAATCAAAAACATGACAATTAATATCCCAATTGTCATGTTTTTGATTTTGCTAATTGAGGTCTGATTTTATAATCCATTCCAAACCTTCTCTAAATTTAATGGCACAAAGATTCGATCCCCTTGAATCTCCCTATGAATGATCGGCTCCTTAAAATATTGATCCAAGCTCCGTCTCCCACTCTCTTTATGCCTCGCGATCATACGGGTTCCTATTAGACTGTCCAAATTTTGTTGCGAAACTTTCATTATGACTCATCCTCCTCTTTTTATTCGATTATTAATACCGTCGGCTTTCTATTGATTATTTATCCGCTTCTTGAAAAATCAAAACCTATTTTTCTTAAAAAATTTTGTTTAGGATCAATTAAATGACGGGTATAACAGAATACTAACTTACAATTCAAAAGTAGAGTTAAAGGAGGAAACATATGAGAAAACTAGTATGTAAAGCTTGCGGCAATAATGAATTTTATGCATTAAATGTGAATGTAATGCTGTGTAAATGTGGACTGAAATTAAGTAAACCGAGCGATTACCGCCTGGAAGAACCTATGAATTATGACCCAAAACAACAAGTTGAAGCAATTACAAAACTTGGTTTATTAATGATGGAAATTGACAAATGCCTTGATGATCGTGATGATGATCGCTTTGAGAAATTAACCTCTGAATTAAAAGCGTGTCAGCAGGAATTAAAATCTGGTCATGTATACGAGTTAAAAATCGGGGTAAATAACTAACATAAACATTAATCTAATAGAAGGGAGAGAACGTAATATGGGATTAATTTGGACATTAATTATGGGCGGTGTAATCGGCTGGCTGGCCGAACTTTTATTAGGTCGTGATATACCTGGAGGAATTATTGGAAATATAATCGCTGGATTTATTGGTGCATGGCTTGGTTCCTTTTTATTAGGAAGCTGGGGCCCTGTTATCGGGGGATTCTTTATTATCCCGGCCCTGATCGGTTCTATCATCCTCGTACTCATATTAAGTCTCATCTTAAGAGGAACAAGAAGAACAACTTAGTAGAAAAAGACTGCGGCTGCAGTCTTTTTTTGGCGAAAGAAAAAGAAATATGCTGTAGAAATTTCAAATAAAATGAAAATAAAAACTATGTTACATCATTTGAAGAAGGGGGAAAAATAACTAAATACTATTTTCGAATTTTTACTGGAGGGATATAAAATGACGATTTATCCATCTGAATGGCTTTCACTTAGTAAAGAAATTAAGGTAAAACTAATTCGTTTAGCCATCTTGGAAAATGAAAAAAGGGGGGCATTCTTTAAAACTTCCGTAACTAAAATGATCTAGTTACTGCCAGAAAGGGTGTTCCCATATCCTTTAATGAATACCCTTTCTCTTAATGAATGCTGTTTTTTCCTTTATCAAACTTGGCTCTTCGCCAATTGCAGTGATTTTATAGTAAAACTTGTCTCGATTTCTTAAAACCTAAAAAATT
>NZ_BCUZ01000083.1 GCF_001591485.1 Neobacillus fumarioli NBRC 102428
TTTATGAGAAATATTTGTCTTCAAAATAGTAAAGATTTCTATTGAGAGAAGTAAAAATATGCGAAAATGAAGTGATGTTTTGAGGGTGATTGGATTCCTGCCCAGGATCAAGAGCTCTATTCTGTTACGAAATATTACCATATGAAGACAAGAAAAAGTAGCATTATAATATACATGAGAAAGAGAAAATAATACATCTTTGTTTAAGTTGACTCCAAACCTGGGTAAGTTATTCCTATAAAACATTGCAAGCCGCTTCTTTTGATTTGGTGGATAGACTTTCACTTATTTCCAGCAGTTAATTAGTGTAAATCTCTCAATATAGTTGTATAGATATTTTAATCTACTAATATTAGTGATAAACTATAAGTAAGCGACTATTTAATCCAGAAAAGGTGACTAGCCGCACCCAACTTGCGAATGATGCCAAAGTAGGGAGCGCTTACATCCTTTCTGTAAACTTCGGGGTATAAGGGATGGGAGAAATGAGTAACAGACAAACTGAAACAGACGTGATCTTAATTGGTGCTGGAATCATGAGTGCGACTTTGGGAACAATCTTGAAAGAATTAGTACCGGATTGGGACATTACCGTTTTTGAAAAGCTCGATAAGGCAGGAGAAGAAAGCTCCAACGAATGGAATAATGCAGGAACGGGACATTCTGCACTATGTGAGCTTAACTATACTGTAGAGAAACCGGACGGATCTATCGATATTAGCAAAGCGATCAATATTAATGAGCAGTTTCAAGTTTCAAGACAGTTTTGGTCTTATCTTGTAGATCACCATTTGATCCGTCATCCAGAAGAATTTATCAGGCCGCTTCCTCACTTGAGCTTAGTGCATGGAGAGAAAAACGTAGCATTTTTGAAAAAACGGTTTGAAGCGCTTTCGAATAATCCTTTGTTTGAAGGTATGGAATTTTCCGATGATCCGGATCAATTGAAGGAATGGATCCCGCTTATTATGGAAGGCCGTACATCACAAGAGCCAATCGCAGCAACGAAAATTGATTCTGGAACAGATGTAAACTTTGGTGCTTTAACACGCATGCTGTTTGAACATTTAGAGCGTAAAGATGTGGATATCCGATACAACCATAAAGTAGAGGATATTAAACGTGCACCGGACGGTTCTTGGGAATTGAAAGTGAGGAACGAACAAGGCACGATCCAACGCCATACTGCAAAGTTTGTCTTTATCGGCGGCGGCGGCGGATCCTTGCCATTACTGCAAAAAACAGGCATTCCTGAAAGCAAGCATATTGGAGGATTCCCGGTCAGCGGATTATTCCTCGTATGCAACAATCCGGAAGTAGTCGAACAGCACCATGCGAAAGTATACGGCAAAGCGGCCGTTGGTGCACCGCCAATGTCAGTCCCGCATCTTGATACAAGATATATTGACAACAAAAAATCCTTGCTGTTTGGACCGTTCGCCGGCTTCTCGCCAAAATTCTTGAAAACCGGTTCCAATATGGATTTGATTCGCTCGGTAAAACCAAATAATGTGTTGACCATGTTAGCGGCAGGTGCGAAAAACATCCCGTTAACAAAATACTTGATCCAGCAGCTGATGCTTTCAAAAGAACAACGGATCGAGGAATTAAGGGAATTTGTTCCGAACGCGAAAGCTGAAGATTGGGATATTGTGGTAGCAGGCCAACGTGTACAAGTTATTAAAGATACGAAAGAAGGCGGCAAAGGAACCCTTCAATTTGGTACAGAAGTAATCAGTGCAGCCGACGGTTCAGTCGCCGCATTGCTGGGCGCCTCTCCAGGAGCATCTACCGCCGTACACGTCATGCTGGAAGTCATTAAAAAATGCTTCCCGCAACATATCAAAGCATGGGAACCGAAAATAAAAGAAATGATTCCGTCTTACGGCATAAAGCTAGCAAACAATCTGGAACTTTTCCGCGAACTTCATACTGCAACAGCCAAGACACTTGGCCTAAGCAAACAAGAGGCAGTACAAAAAGAACGAAGATCTCTAGTAACGGCGAGTTCTTAGAAAAATGAACGTGAATCATATCACATGTTACGAGATGTGAAATGCCTGGAGCTCGGTTCCAGGCATTTTTTCTCCGACTTGGCTGTATGCCAACGCCCCGATTTAGTCCCCGCAATACTGACGAATCAGCTTCACTGCCCTCGTTTGGCTGATGTTTAAATCCTTTGCTACCTTTCTTGAGCTTTTATATTTTTGATAAGATTGCCTCACCAGTTTCTTCTTTACATATTCAATGGCATCATCAAGATTAGAGGGAAGCGAATAGTGTGTTTGCGGTTTTATATTGTTTAAAATTAAATCAGGCAAGTCTGTTTGCTGGATGATCGAGTCGCTGGTGACGACCAGCCTTTCCATCACATTTTCGAGCTGGCGGATGTTTCCCGGCCAAGAATACCAGTAAAATAAATCCAGACATTCTTGTGAAATAATTTTATTCATTTCGTATTTTTTATTGAATTTATATAAAAAATTATAGGTTAATGGAATAATATCCTCTTTTCGCTCCCTAAGCGGCGGCAGCTGGATATCAATAATATTCAAGCGGTAGAATAAGTCTTCACGAAATTCATTTTTCTGCACCATCTCCACTAAATCGCGGTTTGTCGCAGCGATAATCCGAACATCTACCTTTTTCATTTCATGTCCGCCGATCGGAAGAAATTGTTTTTCCTGGATCACTTGAAGAAGCTTCGCCTGAAGGGATAAAGGCATTTCCCCAATCTCGTCGAGGAATAATGTGCCCTGGTCCGCAATTTCCAGCAAGCCTTTTTTTCCATGTTTGCTTGCGCCTGTAAACGCTCCTTCCGTATAGCCAAACAGCTCAGATTCTAATAGATCTTCAGGCAGAGCTGCACAGTTAATTTTCAAGAACGTGTGATTCCGGCGCCTGCCGATATGGTGAATATAATGAGCCAACACGCCTTTTCCGGTTCCGGATTCACCTTGGATTAACACTGTTGAATCGACTTTGGCGATTTTTTCGCACATTTTTAAAATGTTTTTCATTTTTTCACAGTTGGTGATTGGTGTCGCGTCGATTGGGTCTGAAACGAATGGTTCTTCTGTTTCCGTTTTGATGCACTTGTAGTTCTGCAACTCCTGGGAAGTCGTTACAACAAATTCAATTTCATTTTGATCATTCAGAATAGGAACAGCTGTTGTCAGCAGTTCAGCTCCAAGATAGGTGGTCATTTTAATGGTGACGGTTTTCTTCTCTTTGAAAACTATAGGTACAATGGATGGCTTCCAATATCCTTTTTCATACAGCTCCGAATTGTATTTCCCCACAACCTCTTCCGGCTTTAGGCCATAATGTTTCTCGCAAACACTGTTGACGTAAATTACACGCTGCTCTGAGTCCAGTACAAATATTTCATCAGAGGAATAATCAAGAATTTTTTCAATGTTTCGACGGTGATGTCAAAAGGATTTTGCGTTTCGGCTGTCATTTCTTGTGCCCCCTCTTGAGTTGAATTTAATTCAAATGAGTTAAAATCAACTCATTATTCAAACGGAATTCATTAGAATTTTGACGATTTTGTGATAAAATCAAGTATTTTAAAAATTGGCACGCTATTTGCATTATTTAAAAATGAGTGTCGATCTTGACATACATCTTATAGATTCATTAAACAAAATATTCAACACCTTGTAAACGCTTAATTGGTTTTGACTCGCTAGTGGTGAAATTTACTTGAGGAGGAATAATAAAAATGGCTTAGAATGAAGTACAAAACAAAGCAAATCGGACGTTTGAAAGAACATTAACGTATGATTTATACACCGATCCAAACGTATATAAGCAGGAACTGGAAGATGTGTTTGCGAAATCATGGCAATTGGTTGGCCATGTAAGCCAGCTGGAAAAGACGGGACAATTTTTCACAGCAGAGGTGGCGGGCGAGCCAATCTTGGTCACAAGGGCAAATGATGGAGTGATTCGTGCCTTTTATAATGTTTGTCCGCATCGTGCCACAAAACTGGAGAAGAAAGAAGCAGGGCAGAAGAAAATCCTTCAATGCAGCTACCATGGATGGACATTTCACTTAGACGGAAAGTTAAACAAGGCTCCTAACTTTACTGACGAAGATTCGGCATGTGTAAGCAACTGTGCTTTAAGACCTGTCAGGATGGAAATCTTAGAGTCTCTAATCTTCGTAAACCTTGACGATCACGCAAAACCATTAAGTGAGACGTACGGTGATTTCTTTGAGCGCTTAGAAAGATTTCCATTTATGGGGGAGCTAAAAAGAGTGAATCAAAAAACCCGTGTCATTAAGGCGAACTGGAAAGCGTTCATAGATAATTATTTAGAATGTGATCACTGCCATGTTGCTCATCCAGGCTTTGTTGCCACCTTGGATATGAAAAATTACCAAATCGTTACTTGTGACAATTATTCTGTCCAAGGCTCGGTTGTCAAACCGGATAAAACGATGGGAACGACGGATTTAAATGAAGCAGAAATGCAAGGCGGCGAGTTCTACTGGTTATGGCCGAACCTGATGGTCACCATTTATCCGGGTCCGGGAAATATGGCAACCATCCAAATGATTCCGATCGACCATGAAACGACCCTAGGGGTATATACTTATTATTTCAGAGATGAAAACTTAACCCAAGAGGAAAAAGATTTAGTTGCTTTTGCCGAACAAGTAAGACAAGAAGATGTTGAATTAGTAGAATTAGAGCAAATTGGCTTCCGCTCACGGGCCTTTACTAGAGGGGTCTATTCCAAATCAGAAAAAGCAATTGTTCAATTCCATGAAATGGTATTGGAGGCGTTAGGACGATGACAAGTGTGAGGCAAGTAGAAAAGAAACATTTATGGATCCATGGCCTGGAGGTAGAGGCGGCAAAATATGCCCCTCTTTATTCCCCCTATTCCGATGAACGGATTGCCGAAATTGCCATGGCAGATGAATCATTGACGAAAAAGGCCATTGAATCAGCACAAGAAGCCTTCCAAGTCATTTCAAAAATGCCAGCATTTAAGAGGTCAGCGATTTTAGAAAAAGTAGTAGAATTATTGAAAGAAAGAGCTGACGAAGCAGCAGAAGTGATTACGATTGAATCAGCAAAGCCGATCATTTTTGCCAAAGGGGAAGTCGCAAGAACGATCGAAACGTATAAATTTGCGGCTGAAGAAGCAAAAAGAATTCACGGGGAAACGATCCCGTTTGATGCGGCACCAGGCGGTGTCGGAAGAATCGGCTATACCGTACGAAAACCGATTGGTGTCATTGGTGCCATTACGCCGTTTAACTTTCCGATGAATCTTGTCGCCCATAAAGTGGGGCCTGCGATTGCCTCCGGTAACTCCATCGTCTTAAAACCGGCTTCCCAGACTCCATTATCCGCCCTTTATATGGCCGGGCTTTTTAAAGAAGCCGGACTGCCGGATGGTGTATTGAATGTAGTGACGGGATCCGGTTCGGTTGTTGGCGAAGCGCTTATCAACGATGACCGCATCCAAATGATTACGTTTACAGGAAGTCCGGCCGTCGGCATCGGTATTCGCAATAAAGCCGGATTAAAGAAAACGACTTTGGAACTTGGGTCCAATGCAGCTGTTATCTTGGATCAAGATACAAACGTTGATCAGATCATTGACCGCTGCATCATGGGGGCTTTTTCAAATCAAGGGCAAGTATGTATTTCCTTGCAGCGCATTTATGCCCATGAGGATGTTTTTGATGAATTTGTGAAGAAATTTGTGAAGGCCACAAACCAATTAAAAGTGGGCGACCCGTTAGACCCGGAAACGTATATATCTTCTCTCATTTCGAAAAAAGAAACAGAACGTGCTTTAAGCTGGATTGAGGAAGCGAAACAAAATGGGGCAGATGTTTTAACCGGAGGAAAATGTACCAATGGCATTTTGGAGCCGACCGTCATTGTAAATGTTGATCCAATGTTAAAAGTATCCTGCCAAGAGGTATTTGCCCCGATCGTAATCATTAATAAAGTTCAATCTGTTGAAGAAGCGATTGGTTATGTCAATCATTCAAGATACGGACTGCAAGCTGGAATTTACACGAAAAATATTGATCATGCCTTATTAGCAAGCGAGACGTTTGAAGTAGGGGCGGTTATGATTAATGATATCCCAACCTTTCGGGTCGATCATATGCCTTACGGCGGAGTAAAAGAAAGCGGGACCGGCCGTGAGGGAATCAAATATGCCGTAGAAGAAATGACAGAATTAAAATTAGTCGTATGGAACAGAGGAGAAATGTCATGACGATTTATAAAATTGCCGTTATCCCTGGAGATGGCATCGGACCAGAAGTTCTTCAAGAGGGAATAAAGGTGTTAAATAGAATGGCCGAATTGGACCATTCCCTCCAATTCGAATATACTTACTTTCCATGGGGCTGCGAATATTATGCGAAACATGGCGTGATGATGGACGAAGATGGAATCGAACAATTAAAGAACTTTGATGCCATTTATCTCGGAGCAGTCGGTTATCCAGGAGTCCCGGACCATATCTCATTATGGGATTTACTGTTAAAAATCAGAAAGAGCTTTGACCAATATATTAATATCCGCCCGATCCAGTTATTAAAAGGGGCTTACTGTCCTTTGAAAGACGTAAAGCGGGAAGAGGTAAACATGCTGTTCATTCGGGAAAATAGCGAGGGTGAATATGCAGGCGCAGGAGATTGGTTATATAAAGGGCAAGAGAACGAAGTCGTCCTGCAGACCGGCGTTTTTTCCCGAAAAGGAACAGAGCGTGTCATCCGCTATGCGTTTGAAACAGCGAGAAGAGAAGGAAAATCCCTTACCAGTATCAGCAAAGGAAATGCCTTGAACTACTCTATGGTGTTCTGGGATCAAATTTTTGCCGAAGTAAGCAAGGAGTACCCGGATGTCAAAACTGTGTCCTATCTTGTAGACGCTGCAGCTATGTTAATGATTACCGATCCGAAGCGGTTTGAAGTCGTGGTGACTTCTAATTTATTTGTCGATATTTTAACTGATTTAGGTGCGGCTTTGGCCGGGGGAATTGGACTTGCCGCAGGAGCCAATATCAATCCGGAAAGAACCTTTCCATCGATGTTTGAACCCATTCACGGATCTGCACCTGATATCGCCGGAAAAGGGCTGGCCAATCCTCTGGCAGCCATCTGGTCTGCCAGCCAGTTGCTCGACTTTTTAGGATATGAACAGTACGGGAAGCTGGTCCTTAGCGCCATCGAGGAACTGCTCGTGGAAGGAAAGGTTTTAACCCCTGATATGAAAGGAACAGCCACTACTTCTGAAGTCGGCGACCGCATAGCAGAGTTGCTCCAATCGCTTGCCATTGTTAAGGGGTAATTCCTAGGTAATTGCAAATCTTTCTTGAGAAATTCTAACAATTCGTCCCCTTCCGATTGGACGGGGAACCTTTCTAAGAATCGTTATCTGATAATAATGAAAATTCTGTCCCATCGGTGTGATAAAGGAAAATTTACAATAGAAAGGGGTTTTTTATATGAAAAAATGGATTGCCTTACTGACCATTCTGCCTGCAATTGGATCATTAACGGTAGTCAATCGGATTGAACCATATGTATTTGGTTTACCGTTTATTGTATTCTGGTCTACTTTATGGCTGATTCTAACATCTGTTTGTCTGATCGCTTGCAATTTCATATATGACCGAAAGGAGCAAAATAAATGAACAGCTCCATTATCATTATCAGTTTAACCTTGATCTTCGCTATTTACTTAGGTGTTCGTGCCAAGAAAGGGCGCGAAATGAAGCTTGAGCAATGGGCAGTTGCGGAGAGAAATTTCGGCTCTATTATTATGTTTGTGTTAATGGCAGGAGAAATGTTCTCTACTTTCGTATTTTTAGGGGCAAGCGGTGGAGCTTATCGCATGGGCGGCCCGACCATATATGTTTTTTGTGCTCTTACCTATGTTATCCCTTTTTGGATTCTCCCCCCCATTTGGCGTTATGCGAAAGAACATAACCTGATTACGCAGTCCGATTTCTTTGCAAAAAAATATAACAGCCAGGGTTTGGGCTTGCTTGTGGCGGCAATCGGCGTTATCTCTATTATTCCTTATATTGTTTTACAATTAAAGGGATTTCAAATTATTGTTTCTGAAGCATCCTACGGAATGATTCCTCCGAAAATCGCCGTTTGGATTGGCCTGATTGCTGTGACGATTTTTGTTTATATATCGGGTATTCATGGCTCTGCATGGACCGCCGTGTTAAAAGATATTTTGATGATCACAGTGATTCTGTTTATGGGCTTTTACCTGCCGCAGCATTATTATGGTGGAATTAAACCGATGTTTGAGGCGTTGGATAAGGCAAAACCAGGATTCCTTCTTATACCGGATAAAGGATTAAGCATTTCATGGTATGTGTCGATTTGTATGACGATCGCATTAGGGCAATATATGTGGCCGCACTGTTTCCGAACTTTACATCATTCTTACAAACTACACATTTTCATCGCATTAGGGCAATATATGTGGCCGCACTGTTTCGGCGCCAGTTTATCATCAAAAAAATGAAACCGCTTTAAGGAAAAATACCGCGATTTTGCCGTTATACCAAATTGTTCTTGTCTTTATTCTATTTATTGGATTTACAGCTGTACTGCAAATCCCTAACTTGCAAGGAACCGCAACCGACCTGGCCTTGTTTAAAATTGCCAAAGCATCATTGCCGCCTTGGTTTGTCGGTGTAATTGGAGCTGCCGGATTACTTGCTGCTCTCATTCCTTGCTCGCTATTGATCTTGACAGCAGCAACCCTTCTTTCAAAAAATATTTACAAACAAATGAAACCGGATACACCTGACAAAAAGCTGGCGAAAATCACGCGTATTCTTGTTCCGATTATCGCCATAGTTTCTCTAATTTTTACTTTCTATGGCGGTAACACCATGGTTGCCTTGCTGACAATGGCATATAGCTTCGTACTTCAGTTATTCCCGCCTCTAGCTTTCAGTTTAATGAAGAAAAATCCAGTCAGCAAAATGGGTGCTTCTATCGGCATGATAGCCGGAGTGTCCATTGTCGCGTATCAAACGCTCGCAGGCACCACAATGGCGACAATGTTTCCAAGAGCTCCGCACCTCATTCAAGATTTGGACATTGGAGTTGTCGCTATTACGGTGAACACTATCGTAATGCTCGCCGTCAGCTTGTTTACCAAAAAAGCTGTTGCAGTTCAGAAAGAACCGATTGGCCAAACTGGGAATCTATAAAAGCATATGCTATCCCGTGAATTATTTAGTAATGGGATAGTATTTTTTAATTTTTGGTAAAGGAGGAATTTTATAAAGGTAGGAAAAGAGAATGATTCTTCCCGAAGTGTAAGGAGAAAGGGAAATACGATCGGTAAAAGGTTTTCATAACATCCGAAGAAGGAGTAACCGTGTAGCTTCGGTGGTTAAGAGTCGTTCATAACGCACGAAGGAGGAAAAACTGTGTAGTTTCGGTCGAAGAGGCCTTTATAACGCCCGGAGCGAAAGTTAACAGTATTTTTTAACGTTCGCATCTTAAAAAAAGGGTTCTGGGGCGATCATCAAATAAGTTAAAAAAATGGGGGGTTACAATAAAACAATTTCAGATCATCGTTGAAAAAAATATTCCATGCAAAATGCGGGATGGTGTTGTTCTTTATGCCGATATTTATCGGCCCGAAAAGGAAGGGCGTTTTCCTGTGTTATTGACAAGGCTACCTTACAGTAAAGATCTTCCATATTATTCTCATCGCTATCTGGATACGAACCGGCTTGTGGAAAATGGTTTTGTCGTGATGATTCAGGATGTAAGAGGGCGATATCAGTCAGAAGGAGAGTTTCACCCATTCAAGCATGAAGCCTATGATGGGTATGACACAGTTGAATGGGCGGCAGCACTTCCCTATTCATCTGGAAAAGTGGGTATGTTCGGTTTGTCGTATTACGGGTATACTCAGCTATTGACAGCAACGGTAAAGCCGCCGCATCTAGTTGCCATTTTTCCGGCGATGACATTCAATGATCAACGAAACGGTGTTTGTTATCGAAATGGTGTTTACCAGCCGAGATTTACGGAAACCTGGATACTAGAATCGATTGTTCCTGATTTATTGAAGCGAAAATACGATAACCCGATGGAAAGAAAAGAGGCTATACAAAAGCTTGCAGATTATCTAAATAGAATAATAGATTTATATCGCTTTGTCCCTGTAAATCTATGGCCTCCTTTAAAGGAACTAGATGTTGCCGATTATTTTTTTGAAGAATTGTCTCATCCTCTAGAAGATGAAGATTACTGGAAGCAAACCAGCATTGCGTATCAATATGAAAATTTGCAAATTCCGGCTTTTCATTTAGGTGGCTGGTATGATTGCTTTATTGGGCCGACTTTAACGAACTATATGAAAATGACGAAATCAGGGAAGCTCCAAAAGCTGATGATCGGGCCGTGGGGGCATGGATATTTTGCTTCCGTACAGGGCGAATCGATTTTTGGTGTACAAGCATCAGGGGATTGGATTGATCTTGAACAAGATATTACCGATCTCCATATCCGCTGGTTTAACCATTGGCTTAAGGGAATCGACACCGGCCTTGAGAAAGAACCTCCGGTAAAAATTTTCGTTATGGGTATCAATCAATGGCGGAATGAAATGGAATGGCCGCTAGAACGGACCGAATACACTCCTTTCTATTTGCATAGCGGCGGAAAAGCCAATACGAATAAGGGTGACGGCTTTCTTTCGATGGCTCACCCAGAAAACGAGGTATCTGATACTTTTCTATACGATCCAAAAAATCCTGTCCCAACCAAAGGCGGACGGACACTGTTTGCCGGCTCGCTGACAATGGGGCCATTCGATCAAAGCGCGATTGAAGAGCGGGAAGATGTGCTCGTATATTCAACCGATCCATTAACAGAGGCTGTAGAAGTAACAGGACCCATTAAAGTAAAACTGTGGGCAGCAACTGATGTCAAAGATACCGATTTCACTGCCAAGCTCGTCGACACAGCCCCTGATGGCAAGGCCCTTATTTTGGCCGAAGGAATTATCAATGCAAAATATCGGAATGGCTATGATCCAGAAAAAGAATTGGCAGAGGAAGTTGTCGAGTATGAAATCGACCTCTGGGCAATTAGCAATGTGTTTCTTCCGGGGCATCGAATCACGCTTGAAATCTCTTCAAGCAGTTTTCCGCATTTTCTGCCCAATCCAAATACCGGGAGATCATTAATTGAGAGTAGTCAGATGATAAAAGCAAAACAAACCATTTATCATAATGAACAATATCCTTCCCATATAATCCTGCCAATCGTGCCTGCGAAGGAAAATTAATTGCTTTAACAAGTTGAAAACGTATTGGAATTCCTTCTATAAATTCTAATGCGTTTTTATCATAGCCAAACTTTTATCCGGTTTATGAAAGACAAAACTCAGGAGAATGGGTGAGGGAATTGTCCTTCATCAAGGGTATGAAAGACAAAACTCAGGAGAATGTGTGAGGGAATTGTCCTTCATCAAGGGAATGAAAGACAAAACCCAGGAGAATGGGGGGGAAATGCCCTTCATCAAGGGTATGAAAGACAAAACCCAGTTGAATGTGTGAGGGAATTGTCCTTCATCCGGTTTATGAAAGACAAAACTCAGGAGAATGGGTAAGGGAAGTGTCCTTCATCCGGTGTATGAAAGACAAAACTCAGTTGAATGGGTAAGGGAAGTGTCCTTCATCCGGTGTATGAAAGACAAAACTCGGG